>CAJOPJ010000212.1 GCA_905236325.1 uncultured Selenomonadaceae bacterium | reverse complement strand
ACAGGCTTACCTGTTGTTGCAGGAAGTTCAACGCCGTCGTGCGTACGCAAAATGATTTCCAACTTGTCGCCATTATAAACAGGCGTTGCAAAGTCCGCAAGTTCGCCATTCAATTTTATTTCAAAAGTCATTCGGCTTTTTGGGTCGGGCGGAACAAAATCAACAGCCAAAAGCGCGTCGCTGACAGTCGCAGTTTTGCGGTCTGTTCGCTGGTAGAAAATTTCTGCGTCGTCTTCAACAACAGTGTTCATTGTCGCTTCACGACCATTTACAGTTAATTTTATATCGGCTTGCAGTGGAATTTTATATTCCGCGCCATTGTATTTAATTTTAATTGTCGAATTTTGCGTTGAAATATTCAGCACTTCGGAAACTTTTGGATTAGTCTTTTCAATGTATTCAATTCTGTCGCCTTCGTGCACAGGCAGTGAAATTTGAACTTCGCTGTCGTCCATCAAAATTTCGGGTGCACAAGTGTAATGTGTCCGTCTGCCGTTCAAAGTATAGTAAACTTTTCTTCCGGTTGGCGGATAACCTGCCAGCCTTAAAACTTCGCCGATAGTCCTTGCATTTAAAACTTTAATATCGTCGCCGTCCTTTAAAATTCGCGTCGGCAAACTGACTTCATCGTTGACTGTAACTTTTGGCGTGACAAATTCTTCCTTGCCGTTGATTTCGACTGAAAAACTTGCGTCAACCTGCACAACATCGCCTAAAGTCAGTATAGGATTTGTACCGTCCGCGCCGCGTTCAACCGTTATCATGCTGTCATTTTCAATTACAGTTTCAAGTGTTGCGCTTTTGCCGTTCAAAGTCAATTTTGCAGGAGTGCCCATACTGCCGGGGAAAAATTTTTTTTCGCCGTCCACTGTCAACATCATTGCAAGACCAGGTTTACCGCTCCATTTTTTAAGCTGAATACCTGCGTTCAAAAGCGCGTCGCTGATTCTGAGTTCGCGGAAATTGAATAGGCTGTATTCTTGATTATTTACATAAACAGTCAGGAAATGCAAAGTATTTGTTGAGGCAATTTTTAAAATACCAAGCGGCGTAACTGAATCGGGCGAACAAAGTTCTTTAGGAATACTTGCAATGCCTTCGACAACATCAGGCTTGCGAACGCCTACGCGCTGTTCAGGAATGTTCAAAGCCTCCGCAACATATTTTTGCAGATTTGGAGTCATTGCGCCACCGCCAACCAACATAACAGCTTGCGGCGATTCTTCGCCATTCAGTTCGTAAACAGATTTAGCAATCGCGCTTGCTAAGTTTGCAGTTGAGTCAGAAAGCGCGTCAATAACTTCATTTGCTGTCATGTTGTGACTGCCGCCTAAAATGTCATTGAACTTTGCAAATTCGCCAAGTGTTGCCTTGCGTTTAACTTCTTCAGCAACATTGAAATCCAACAAAAATTTCTGGCTTAAGCCTTCGGTAATTTCATCGCCGGCAACAGGCACCATTCCATAAGCAATGACTGAGCCATTTTTTGTAATTGCAACATCTGAAGTTCCTGCGCCAATATCCACCAAAACCAAATTCAAGTGGCGCATTGAAGGCGGAATTAAAACATTTATCGCGGCGATAGGTTCAAGCGTCAAAGCCTTCATATCAAGACGCGAATAGCCCAACGCAGATTGAATTGAGTCGATAACTTGTCGCGGCAGGAAAGTTGCAATAACATTTGCCTGAGCGATTTTGCCACGCTGACCAACTAAACTTTTCAAACGTACGCCGTCCAACATGTAACTAATCACGCTGAAACCGACACAATAATAACTTGTCTTGTCGGCTATCATGTGCGAATCGGCAAGTTTCGATTGCGCAAGCTGAACGCCTGTAAAATCTAAATTGCTTTGCTGTTCGGCAGTGATAATGCCATGAATTTCGGCTTCGGCAGTGGCAGTCATTGTATAAAGTGCACGACCTGCTGCGGCAACTGCAACGCTTTTTAGTTCGCCAACTTTTTCCTTGAGATTGTCGCGCACAATGTTAATTGCAGCGGCAACTTGAGGTACGTCGTGAATTTGACCGTCCAACATTGCGCGTGTTTTATGTTCTTCGCGCGTAGTTGCAATAATTTCAAGCTGACCGGCTGAATTTTGTTCAGCGACAATACCAATAACCGAACGCGTACCAATATCCAGTGCAAAAATTTTTTCTTTGCCATCGGTTTTGTAATCGGTAGTCGGTTCTGAAGATTTTTCGGACAAAACTTTTTTGCCAAGACCGCGACCGAGTAATTCTTTAGCGGATTTTTTATCTGCGCGTTTATCGGCGCGTTCAGCTTTTTTAGCGGCTTGTTCCGCGCGGAAGGCTTCCATTTCTGCCGGTGTTCTGCGCTTGCGTCTTTTTTTTACTTCAGTTGTAATTTCATTTTCCATTTTCAATTCTCCATTTTCAATTATTGAAGGTTATTGCGTTTATTTCGCGAATTAAACCTAATAACCTTTTTTGACGATACTAATTAAAATTTTGTAAATAAACGGAGGCAACATTATGAGCGGAAATAGAGAAGTTATCACCGGCGGAGATTTTAAGCGTATGGTTTCCGGCGCGTATAGTGAATTTTTGCTTGAGTATGAAAGTATTAACGCACAGGCAGGCGCAGGAACTTTGCCCGGTACGCAAATTTTGAGGACGATGGGCGCGGCAGTGATTCCGCTTGCCGAATCGAAGGACGACAGCATTGGCGGCTTAAGTCGGCGCGTTGCAACCGGCGCAGTTTTTGGTGCGCGTGGAAATGCAGGTGTTGTCTTGGCGCAGATGTTCAGAGGTATCAGCGCAGGTTTAATCGGTAAGTACGACGCTACAGGTTCAGAATTTGGTAAGGCTTTTCAATATGGTATTTTGTACGCACAACGCGTTATGCCGGCTGAAGAACCTGAACAGCCATTTATAACAGTTGCAAAGGCTGTTGCTAAAGGCGCGTATCGTGCAGTTCGTGGCAAAGGTCCAATTTCAAACATTTTGGAAAGCGCAATTCAAGCCGGTGAACTTGCTGTTGAAAAATCCGGTGCAAATGATGCTGGTGCGCATATTATGTTCAGTTTCTTGAAAGGCTGTTTGAAAGGCTTGGACGGCAATTTTGTTTCGCCGGCGGTTAGTTTATCGCTCGGACTTGGCAGACATAAAAATATGCCTGACCCACGCCTCGATGTAGTCAAGCCTTACTGTGTCAGACTGCGCGTAAAAAATCCAAAAGCCGATATTCGCGAACTTGAACGCCAAATGAAGGACCTTAGCAGTTTTGCGATT
>CAJOPJ010000211.1 GCA_905236325.1 uncultured Selenomonadaceae bacterium | reverse complement strand
GATAAATTCTTGAAATTCAGGATCATCGGCAAGTTCTTGGCCACGTCTGTAACTCCAAAGTGCCGCAAAAAATACTCCTAAACCTGTTGCAGGAATTGAAATTGCCAAAATCTGCAAAACTGTGTAGTTATAACCGGCAGCCGCCATAAAGCCGACGATAGAAACTACTGCAACCGAAACTGGCGACGCGCAGATTCCCATTTGCGCCGCAACTGAGGATACTGCCATTGGTCTTTCAGGGCGAATGTTCTGCTTAATTGCAATGTCGTAAATGATTGGAAACATTGTGTAGCAAACATGCCCTGTACCGCACAAGACAGTTAAAAACCAAGTTGTCAGCGGAGCTAAAATTGTTACATGTTTTGGATTATTGCGCAAAAATTTTTCTGCATATTGCAACATAACCGTCAAGCCGCCTGAAGTTTGCAGGAAACCGGCGCAGGTTACGACCGCCAAAATTGTTAACATAACATCAATTGGCGGATTTCCCGGCTTGTAACCAAACACGAACACAAAAATTACAAGACCGATACCACTAATGACTGCTAATCCAATGCCGCCGTGACGCACGCCTACTATTAAGCATGCCAGCAACACCAGAAAGCCGAGTGCCATTTCCATAAAAAAACACCTCCTAAAAAAAAACAACTCACACCGTGAACAAAACCACTGTGCAAATTGTTTCGACTTTTTTATTTTAAGTTCCTGCAATTTACAGAAAATTTTTAACTGTCTTCATACGGCCGCACGCGCAAAGTTAAATTTCTTTCCGCGCAGATTTTTTTGCAAAGTTCAATTTCTTCCGGCGGCGTAACTTTATCGACAACTGTCATCACAACATTTGGAACAAATTTTTTGCAATGTTCGGCAAAAATCAGCATTGCGTCATAAGCCTGCAAGCCGAAAGTCGAACGCGTAATTTGCAAATATTTTTCAGCTGTCGCCGCGTTCAGGCTGATTGAAACTGTGTCCAAAATTTTTTCAAAATCAGCCGCAATTTCCCTGCCGTGTTCCAATTCGCCCAATCCATTTGTGTTAAGTCGCGTCGGAATTTCAGGCTGAATTTTTTTTACATAATGTAAAAGTTCAACAAGTTCCTCAAGTCTGATTGTCGGTTCGCCAAAGCCGCAAAAAACAACTTCGCTAACAATCTGCCAATTAACTGCGTCAAGTTCGGCTTTGACTTCTGCAACTGTCGGTTCGCGTTCAAGCCACAAAGTTTGCTCGGCAGTCATAACTTTTTTTTCACGCAGACAAAATGGACAATTATTGTTGCAACGATTTGTCAAATTTATATAAAGTCCGCGTTTTGTGTCAGAATTTTTCAGCACAGGGAAATATTTTCCGCCTTCAGTCATATAAATAATCATTTTGCCACCTCAAAACAAACCGGAAATAATGCCGTCGTCAGTGATGTCGATTTTTTCTGCGGCAGGAACTTTCGGCAAGCCAGGCATTGTCAAAATATTTCCAAGTAAAACTACAACAAAACCTGCGCCGGCTGAAATTTTAACTTCGCGAACTGTAACTGAAAAATTTTTCGGTCTACCAAGTTTATTTGCGTCGTCGGAAAGTGAATATTGAGTTTTTGCAATACAAATTGGCAAATTTCCAAAGCCAAGTTCTTCAAGTTCGGCAATTTGTTTTTCGGCAGCCGGCAAATAATTTACTCCGTCCGCGCCATAAATTTTTGTCGCGACTGCAGAAATTTTTTGCTTGATTGAAAGTTCGTCGGCGTAAGTCAGCGTGAAATTTTTTTCTGAATTTAAAACTTCCTCGACAGCCTTTGCAAGTTCAATTCCTCCTGCGCCGCCTTCAGCAAAAACTTTCGACTGTGCAAATTTTACGCCTTTACTTTTGCAAATATTTTTCACAATTTCAACTTCTTCAGCTGTGTCTGTTGGAAAAGCGTTCAACGCAACAACTGCAGGAAGTCCAAAGCCTTGAATATTTTCAATATGTTTTTCCAAATTTGCCGCGCCGATTTTCAACGCATCAACATTTTTTTCAGCAAGATTATTTTTAGCAACGCCGCCGTGCATTTTCAACGCACGAATTGTTGCGACAATAACCACTGCGTCGGGCTGCAAACCTGAAAGGCGGCACTTAATATCTAAAAATTTTTCTGCGCCTAAATCAGCTCCAAAACCTGCTTCAGTTACCACAACATCAGCCAATTTCAACGCGTATTTTGTCGCCTGAAGTGAATTGCAGCCGTGCGCGATATTTGCAAATGGTCCGCCGTGAATCAAAGCAGGCGTGCCTTCCAAAGTTTGAACTAAATTAGGCTTAATTGCGTCCTTCAAAAGCAATGCAAGTGAACCGACAACTTTTAAATCGTTCGCAGTGACAGGTTTTCCTTCGACATTGTAAGCAACAATAATTTTTCCAAGTCTGATTTTTAAATCTGCAAAATTTTTCGCAAGACACAAAATCGCCATCATTTCCGACGCGACAGTTATATCAAAACCGGATTCACGCGGCACGCCGTTAGCAACTCCGCCAAGTCCGACAATAACATTTCTCAAGGCGCGGTCGTTCAAGTCCAAAACGCGTTTCCAAACAACTCGGCGCACATCGATTTTTAAATTATTGCCGTGATGAATATGATTGTCCAATGCGGCGGCAAGCAGATTGTGTGCTGTTGTCAACGCGTGAAAGTCTCCTGTGAAGTGCAGGTTAATATCTTCCATCGGCACAACCTATGCGTAACCACCACCAGCCGCGCCGCCTTTAATTCCAAAACAAGGACCAAGACTCGGCTCACGCAGCGCAACGCAAACTTTTCTGCCAAGTTTGTTAAATGCATCGGCAAGTCCAATTGAAGTTGTAGTTTTGCCTTCTCCGGCAGGAGTCGGAGTTATCGCCGTCATCAAAATCAATTTGCCGGTGCGATTATTTTTTATTTTGTCCCAGACTTCGCGCGAAATTTTTGCCTTGTACTTGCCGTAAAGTTCTAAATCGTCCTCAGTCAAATTTAATTTTTTTGCAATGTCGATAATTTTTTCAATTTTCGCCTGTTGCGCAATTTCAACATCTGTCAGCATAAAATTTCCTCCTAAATTTCAAAAACATAATCCAAACGCTTTAAATAATTATCTAGTCTTTCAAGTTCAGCAGGTTCAGTCACTTTTCTGCCTGAATAAAAAAATTCAATCGACGGCGCTGAATTTTTTTTATCAGTGAGCGGCTCAATCAATCTGATAAGCTGTTTTAGCGTACCTTCATTGCCGTCAATGAATTTTATATGCGCCGGCAAAATTTTTTTCATTGTGTCCTTGAAGTAGTTAAAGTGCGTGCAACCTAAAACAACTGATGAGATTTCTTCAAAATTATAGTTTGAAAATTCAGCACGCAAATAATTTTCCACAGCCGGTGAATTAAATTCCTGCTGTTCAGCAAAATTTACCAATTCGCCAAGTGCACGCAATTTGACAAATTTTTCTGCATTCAACTTGCTGATTAGTCGCTGAATTTTTTCGCCATGGACTGTGATTTCAGTTGCCGCAACTAAAACATTTTGCTTTGGAAATAAATCTAACGCTTTTTTTATTGCCGGCTCCATTCCGATAATCGGCAGTGAATATTTTTCGCGCATTTTTCTGACTGCCACTGAAGTTGCAGTGTTGCAAGCTACAACTATTGCGTCGACTTTTTGCGAAACTAAAAATTTAAAAGCAGTGTCTACAAATTCCAAAACCTGTTCGCGTGATTTTGTGCCGTAAGGAACATTATCTTCGTCCGCGTAAAAAATAAAATCTTCGTTCGGCAAAAGTTTCAGCGCGTGGTGCAAAACTGATAAGCCGCCAATGCCGCTGTCAAAAAAAGCAATTTTCAACTGATATGCCACCTTTCAAACAGGAACGCGATTTTCAATTGCCTTTGCCAAAGTTACGCTGTCAGTGCCTGCAAAATCTGCGCCAACAGCCAAACCACGCGCAAGTTTTGTAACTTTCACGCCGGCAGGATTTAAAAGCCTTGCAATAAAAAGCGCAGTTGCATCGCCTTCAACTGTCGGCTCAAACGCTATAATTATTTCCTCAATGTCATTTTCACTGACGCGACTGATAAGTTCGCGCAACTTAATATCTTCTTGCGAAATTCCTGCAAGCGGCGAAATTAAGCCGCCGGTTACATGATACTTGCCATTAAAAAAACCGGCGCGTTCAATCGCGTCAAGGTCTTTGGAATCTTTCACGACGCAAATAATTTTGTCATTGCGTTTTTTTGATGCGCAAATTTCGCAAATTTCGCGGCTTTTATCAATAGTGTTGAAACAGATTTTGCAAGCGTGCGTTTCAGTTTTTACATTGGTAAGCGCACGCGCTAATTTTTCCACGTCCTCCGACTTCATTTGCACAATATGATAAGCAAGCCGAGCGGCAGTTTTTGAACCGACGCCCGGCAATTTTTGTAACGACTCAATCAATGTCGCCATAGCTTTTGAACTCATAATTTGTATATCACCTGAAATTTATTCTGCTGAAACTCTTGCCTTGAAAGTTTTGTAAGTCCAAAATTGATAGCACAAAACTATCGGCACCATGATTACCGCCGCGACTGTCATTATAAGTAGCGTACTTTGCGTTGACGCTGCATTGTAAATTGTTAAATTCCACGCAGGATTTAAACTTGAAACCATCAAGTTTGGAAACAGCGCGGCGAAAAATCCAACAGTTGTCATTGCAGTTGTAACTGTTGTGCCAATGAACGCAGATTTAAATTTTCCTGCCCTTGAGAACTGCCAAGAACTGTAAAGAACGCCCATTGCCGCGCCAAAAATTACTACGCAAGCAAAAGTTTGAATTGTCATTTCCCTGCCAAGCATATCAGTTACAATGCTTGTTACCATAAAAACAAAATACGCCGTGCACGATAAAAAGCCAATGTATTTTGATTTTTTGATTAAGTCAAACAAGAGCGATTCATTAGCCAATTTCATTGTCAAAAAGTTTAAGCCGTGAAACAAAAACAGCAAAACAAACATTAAGCCTGTTAAGATTGTGTATGGCGTAAGCAAGTCGAAAAAGCCGCCGAGATATTGCATTTTGGAATTTATCTGCAAGCCTTGAATTAAATTTGCCATTGCCACGCCCCATAAAAGCGCAGGTACTAAACTGCCAAAAATTATTGCGCCGTCCCAGAATTTTTTCCAGTCAGGACTTTGAAATTTGCCGCGCAGTTCAAAAGCTACACCGCGCATTATCAGAGCAAATAACATTAAAAACAGCGCAAGATAAAATGTACTGAACATTGAGGCGTAAAAATGTGGAAATGCAGCAAACGCCGCGCCGCCGGCAGTTATCATCCAAACTTCATTTGCATCCCAAACAGGACCTATTGCTTTTACAAATTGATTGCGCGTTTTTTCGTCGCGACCATAAAGCAACATTCCAACGCCATAATCAAAGCCTTCCAAAATAAAAAATCCTGTAAACAGAACAGTTATCAAAACAAACCAAATAATATTTAAATCCATGACTAAAACAACCTCCTTGTGAAAAAATTTTAAATTTGTTTCGCCGAATTGTAAAATAAATCCTGCAAAT
>CAJOPJ010000210.1 GCA_905236325.1 uncultured Selenomonadaceae bacterium | reverse complement strand
TTGTCAGGTTTGCGATATTCCCAAGCAAAACCGTCACGCAACCAGTTATCAGGAATTTCAACCTGCTGACCATTCAAAATTTTCTGTTCAAACAAGCCATATTGATATCGAATACTGCAGCCGTGACCGGGCAAACGATGTGCCGCCATTGAATCAATAAAGCAAGCCGCCAAACGACCTAAACCGCCATTACCAAGACCTGCGTCAGGTTCTTCTTCAATTGCGTCATCAAGGTTCAAATCCAAATCTTCCAAAACTTCCTTAACCATATCCATAATACCAAGATTGATTAAGTTCGACTTAAGAAGGCGACCCATTAAAAATTCAATTGAAAAATAATAAACCTGCTTGACTTGCCTGTCCATATAGGCTTTATTTGTTTTAATCCAGTTTTCGGAAATAATCTGTTTTGCGACTGCGGCGACAGTTTTATAAATGTCGTTCATTTGCAGCTCATGAATATCGCGTCCGAACATAATGTGTGCGGAGCTTATGAACCTGTTTTTTAGATTTTCCTTGTACTTTTCATATTCAAGACTTACTGCAACTTTTTTTTCATCTTTGATTGTTGCCAAGCCAATTCCTCCTTTTCAGTAATTGAGAATTGAGAGTGGAGGATTGAAAATTATTTACCAAACTTTCATTCTCCATTCTCAATTCTCCGTTTTCAATCAATCTTAAATTCTTGTGTTTTTAGTTACGATGTATGGGAAGGATTCAACGCCTTTGAGCCAACGATTCTTTGTGACAATAACATTTTTATCGCAGATCATATTTTCGACTCTTGCGCCGTCCTCAATATCGCAACGCTGCATTAAAACGCAATCTTTAACAACCGCGCCCTTGCCGACTTTTACGCCGCGGAAGATTATTGAATTTTCAACAGTGCCGCGAATAATGCAACCATTGGCGATGAGTGAATTTTTAACATCGGCTGTGTCTTTGTACTGAACAGGAACCTCGTCCTTAACTTTTGTGAAGATTGGGCGTTCTTTGTTCATGAAAAGTTCTTCCCAAACTTCAGTCTTAAGGCAGTCGCGGTTAGCTTTGTAATAAGCCGCAGTTGAGTTGATTCTTGCGACATAGCCTTTGTGTTCGTACGCGCTGATTTTGTGTTCACTTGCGTGGCGAATGATACCGTCAACCAAAAAGTCTTGTCCGCCGCGTTCATAAGTTGTGCGAACAATATAAGCAAATACCGGAACAGGCATTAAGTACGCGCTGAGGACAGATTTTTCACCTTTCTTAATACCATTTGTTTCTGCAATGTCAGTGACAACGCCGTTTGTGCTGGTTTCAATTTTTACTGATTTGCCTTTCTGATCTTCTTCAGCAGTTTTATAAATCATTGTAATATCTGCGTCGCTTTCCTTGTGGAAGTCCAAAACTTTCTTGAAGTCAATGTTATAAACATAGCTTGCGTTGACAAACAGGACATATTTTTGGTCGCTAAGTTCCGCAAAGTCCAAGTTAGCGTAAATATCTTTCAAGTCACCACGACGCGAATCACTGTCAGGCAAGGCAGCAGGTAAGTATGTCAAGCCGTCGCGACGGCGTGCCAAGTCCCAATCTTTACCACTGCGAATGTGATCCAAAATTGCGCGTGAATAGTCAGGCAACATTAAGCCGACGCTGTTGATTCCGGAGTTAATCATATTTGACAATGAAAAATCCACAACGCGATATCGTCCTGCGAAAGGCAGAGCTTCAACCGCGCGAGTTGCGGCTAATTCTCTAAGCAAATCATTGCTTTCTTGAAGATTTACAATACCAACTACTGTTTTCAATTCCGAGCACCCCTTTTCAATTAGCCAATGACTTCGCCTTCGCCGACGACTGCAATTTCTTCTTCAGTGCCGCAAACTTTTGCGCCGGCTTTTACAACAACATCTTGAGCCAAAATTGCGTGATCTACAACTGCGCCGTCCTCAATTACTGCGAATGGGAAAATAACTGAATTGGTAACTTTTGCGCCTTTGCCAACCTGTACACCGTCGAAGATAACGGAGCGATCGACTTCGCCGAGTATTTTTGAGCCTTCGGTGACCATTGATTTTTTAACTGTGCCTTCCGGTCCGATATAGTGTGGCGGCATCGAAGGATTGCTGGAATAAATTTTCCAATCGCCGTTGAGTTCGAAAGGCGGCTGATCTTGCAACAAGTCCATATTTGCCTGCCAAAGACTTTCAATCGTGCCGACATCTTTCCAATAGCCGTCAAATGCGTAGCTGAACATACGCGCACCATCTTTAAGCATTTTTGGAATTAAGTCGTTGCCGAAGTCGTGTGTTGAATTTTCATTTTCGCCGTCCTCTACAAGATATTTTTTCAGGAAAGGCTTGCTAAAAATGTAAATACCCATCGACGCGTTATTTGATTTTGGTTCTGCAGGTTTTTCTTGAAATTCGGTGATTCTGCCTTCGTCGTCGGTAACCATAATGCCGAAACGTGGAGCTTCTTCCCACGGCACTTCAAAGACGCCGATTGTGACATCAGCATTTTTAGCTTTGTGCGCCTCCAACATCCAAGAATAGTCCATTGTGTAGATATGGTCGCCGGAAAGAATTAAAACATAGTCAGGATCTGCTAAGTCAATGAAGTTTAGGTTTTGATAAATAGCGTCAGCCGTGCCGCGATACCAATCCGCGCCTTTTTCGCGTGCGTACGGAGGCAAAATAAAAACACCGCCGCCATTGCGGTCTAAATCCCAAGCACTGCCCGAGCCAAGATAGTTGTGAAGTTCCAGCGGTTTGTACTGTGTCAGTACGCCGACTTTGGTAATACCGGAATTTACGCAGTTGGAAAGCGGAAAGTCGATAATGCGATATTTGCCGCCAAACGGTACTGCAGGTTTTGCAACAGTTTGCGTTAATGCTTTAAGGCGACTGCCCTGCCCACCGGCAAGAATCATTCCCAAGCATTCTGTCTTTCTCATAAACATATCCTCCTTTGTCAATGCGCGTTGCGTAATTAATTTTCTATTTCTTTTTCAATCATTTCTACACACTAAATAAAATTCCTTCAATAATTTTCAGAAAAATTTTTACATTTAGACGCCGGTTTTTGAAGATCGACCTTTAAGATTGTAGTTGATATCTAGCCTCTACATAAGTACAGTTCGCTTGCCATAAAAAAGTAAATCCCACAAATCAAAAATATTTATAAATCCGTTCGCGATACTATTTATAGTTTGCCAAAGTTCAGTCAAATTAAACATTTTAGGTTCAACATAGAACGCAAAATCAAAGTTGCTTTTTATTGTGGTAAAACAAACCTTCTTGCT
>CAJOPJ010000209.1 GCA_905236325.1 uncultured Selenomonadaceae bacterium | reverse complement strand
GTTAAAACAGTTATATCAACTTGTCTTGCCGCCAAGCCAACAATCGCATTGAAAATTATTCTGTGTTCTTCGCGATAAAAATCTTCAGCCTTGATTATTGCAGTGACTGTAGGGATAACTTCGCCTTCCTTGAGAAGCATTGCAGCTAAAACTGCCTTTTCCATTTCAATGACATTAGGCAGTTCGTGTGAATCGCGCATTACATCACCTTAACTTTTTCAGTGCAGAAATTTTATCTTTAATGACTTCGACAATTTCGCCGCGTTGAATATTTTCAATTTCGCCTGTCTTGCGAATTTTAATTTCGACTGAATTACTTTCCAGAGTTTTTGGACTGACTGTAATTCTGATTGGAAAGCCGATTAAGTCGCAGTCTTTAAATTTAACTCCTGCGCGTTCAAATCTGTCATCAAGCAAAACATCAACGCCGGAATTTTTCAGTTCGCTGTAAATTTTTTCAGCGTATTCAAGCTGGGAATTTTCCTTCGCATTGACAGGCACAACTACAACTTCAAAAGGCGCAATTGCCGGATACCAGATAATTCCGTCCTTGTCATTATTTTGTTCAATTGCCGCCGCCATAGTTCGCCCAACGCCAATGCCGTAACAGCCCATTTCAAAATATTGTTCCTTGCCGTTTTCATCAAGAAAAGTTGCGTTCAAAGCCTTGCTGTATTTGTTGCCAAGCGTGAAAACTTGCCCGACTTCAATTCCGCGCGTCATTTTTAATTTTTCGCCGCAGTGAGGGCAAGGATCGCCTTCCTGAACCATACGCAAATCTGTGACAATAATTTTGTCTGACTTAAAATCTCTGCGCGGTGTAACATTTATAAAGTGCTTGTCAACTTCATTTGCGCCGGCAACTGCGTTATACATTTCCATGACAGTTGAATCAACCAAAACAACCGCGCCGTCCTTAAGACCAATCGGCGACATAAAGCCTGCACAGCCTCCGACTGCCGAAATTGCAGATTCCTCCGCCATATGCAAGTGGTTTGCGCCTTCAACAGCGTTGAGAACTTTAATTTCATTGACTTCATGATCGCCGCGCACAAAAGCCAAAATCAATCTGCCGTCGTCATCTTGAAAGGCAACTGCCTTGATAGTTTTTTCAATCGGCACATTCAGAAAATTTTTTACAAGCTCAATCGTGTGACAGTCAGGCGTTTCAACTTTTTTAAGCGGCAATAAATCTTCAACTTCAGCTTTAATAACTTTCAATTCAGCTTTTTCATCACTTGCTGCGAAATTACATTTTTCACAGTAAGCTATTGAACTTTCACCGCTGGGCGCTAAAACTGTAAATTCGTGCGAATGACCGCCACCAATTGCGCCGTTATCAGCTTCAACTGGGCGGAAAATTAAACCGCAACGACTGAAAATTTTGTCGTAAGCATCGTACATTTTTTGGTAGGAAATGTTCATGCCGTCAATATCTTTGTCAAAACTGTATAAATCTTTCATAACAAATTCACGACTGCGCATCAAACCAAAACGCGGACGAATTTCATCGCGATATTTATTTTGCATTTGATAAAGCATAAGCGGCAGTTGTTTATAGCTTTTGACTTCGTCGCGAATTAAAGTTGTAATCATTTCTTCGTGCGTTGGACCGAGTGCAAATTCTCTACCATGTCTGTCTTTAAGACGCATCATTTCATCGCCGTAAACTGCCCAGCGACCGGATTCTTTCCAAATTTCCGCAGGTTGCGTAATCGGCATCATAAGTTCTTGCCCGCCGGCTGAATCCATTTCTTCGCGGATTATTTGCATAATTTTTTTCATCGTGCGCCAAGCAAGCGGCAGGTAGGTATACATTCCGCTTGCAGATTTTCTGATAAATCCTGCGCGTAACATCAATTTGTGGCTTAAAAGTTCAGCCTCTGCAGGAAATTCTCTAAGCGTCGGCGCGTAAAGTTGTGTTGCTTTCAAAACAAAATCACCTCTGTAAATTTTTACAAAGGCGATTATAAATATTTAGCTGAAAAGTTTCAAGGCAGAAAAAATTGACTGATTATTTTTGCGTATTGCAAACTGAAATAATTATGGTAAAATACTTTTCGCCCAAATGTTGAACAATGGAAAGATAACAGCTAAATTCGGCTTTTGTTAAAGTCAAAAGTATAACAGCTGTTCTTGATTGAAAGGAGAAAACTAAATGTTTGGATTGTTTGGCGGTTCGCGAGATATGGGAATCGACCTAGGCACAGCAAATACACTTGTTCATGTCAAAGGTCGTGGAATTGTTTTGCGCGAGCCATCAGTCGTTGCGATAAAATCTGATTCAGGTGATGTGCTTGCAGTCGGCGACGAAGCAAAACAAATGATCGGTCGCACGCCGGGAAATATTATTGCAATTCGCCCAATGAAGGACGGCGTTATTGCCGACTTCGACGTAACACAAGCAATGCTGAAATATTTCATTCGCAAGGCTATGAACACAACTTCTTTTGTAAGACCGCGCGTTGTTGTCGGAGTTCCCAGCGGCGTTACCGAAGTTGAAAAACGCGCAGTTATTGACGCGGCGCAACAAGCAGGTGCGCGTGAGGCTTACTTGATTGAAGAACCAATGGCGGCGGCTATTGGCGCAGGACTTCCTGTTGAAGAAGCTACAGGCAATATGGTTGTCGATATCGGCGGCGGCACAACTGAAATTGCGGTTATTTCGCTCGGCGGTATTGTTACAAGTCGCTCAATCAGAATCGGCGGCGATGAATTTGACAGTTCAATAATTGCTTATGTCAAAAGACTTTACAACTTGATGATTGGCGAACGCACAGCTGAAGAAATTAAAATTAAAATCGGCACGGCAATGGTTACAACAGCGGCTGATAAAGAAATGGACATTCGCGGTCGCGATTTGGTAAGCGGCTTGCCAAAAACTTTGACAGTTAAAGCCAGCGAAGTGCGCGAGGCTTTGTCTGAACCACTGTACAAAATTGTTGACGCTGTAAAAAGTACACTTGAAAAAACTCCGCCGGAACTTGCTGCCGATGTCATGGATCATGGAATTGTTATGACAGGTGGCGGTGCGCTTTTGTCAAACTTTGATAAGCTGATTTCTAAAGAAACAGGTATGCCGGTTTTAATTTCGGACGATCCGCTCAGTTGTGTCGGCGAAGGCACAGGCAGAGTCTTGGAAAATCTGAATTTGCTTAAGCGTGTGGTTATTACCTCAAAGAAATTAAAACAATGATTGAATCTGTACGCAAAAAAAATAAATCCGGCAAAAAAATAGCCGCGCTGGTAATTTTGTTCCTTGCGGTTTTTGTTTTGATATTTTTGGTGGCGCGTGATAAAATTTCAACATCGCCAACCAACAAAGCCGCCGCAACTATCGTGTCACCTGTGCAGAATTTATTTTCATGGATAGGCAATCAAGTCAGCTTTGTAGTTGGCGGAATTTCTGAACTTCGACACCTGCAAGAACAAAATAACCAGTTGCGCGAAGAAGTTACACTCCTGCGTGCGCAAAATTTGACAGCGTCGGAACTTTCGGCGGAAAATCAAAGGTTGCGTGCGCTTTTGGGCTATAAGCAGGTTGCCACGCAATTTGACTTGGTTGCGGCAAGCGTCATAGGGCGCGACGCAGCAAATTGGACAAGTGTTGTTGTGATAAATCGCGGAACTTTGGACGGCGTGGCGGATAATATGGTTGTCATCACTGAACTTGGTTTAGTTGGTCATATTCTGGAAGCAGGTCCAAAAACTTCAAAAGTTCAGCTGATTTTAGATCCGCGCTCCAGCGTTGGAACTTTAATTCAGCGTCCTGAATCGCGCGTCGCAGGAATTGTCGAAGGCGATATTAACAATCCAAATCAGCCGCGTATGGTAAACATTCCAAAAAATGCCGATGTACAAGTTGAAGATATTGTTGTAACTTCAGGTTTTGGCGGTGTTTATCCAAAAGGCTTGGTTGTCGGCAAAATTGTTGATGTTAAAAACGACGCAGGCGGACTTTTAAAGCATGGCTTGATTGTACCTTCAGTGAACTTTGAAAAGCTTGAGGACGTGGCGATAATTGTTGCCTCGCGCGAGGCACCGCCTGAACCTTTGCCACCGCCTCCACAAACGCCTGGCACTGAAACCAATCCGCAGGAAACAGCGCAAAAACT
>CAJOPJ010000208.1 GCA_905236325.1 uncultured Selenomonadaceae bacterium | reverse complement strand
TTTTGCCCCCAGCGGCACAAGCATTATGTACAAGCAGGTTATGAAAGCCGCCTTGCCCGCCGTTGTGTAAAGCAGTGAAATTTGTTGCATTGAAGTCGCCACGAATAAAAGTAAGCCTGTGAAAAGTCCGATATAAAATCCGCGCGAATATTTGCCTTGCAATCTGTCTTTGGCGCGTGATTTTTTTGTTAAGTACAAAACAAAAATTAAAGCCAGTACGCCTAAAAAATATCTTGCTGCCGCGTAAGTAAATGGTCCGATTTCCTCCATTCCTGAAAGTTGCGCAACAAATGTTGTTCCCCAAAAAAAAGATGCTCCCAAGAGCATAAATGTTCCTTTTGCCTGCATAAAAATTTTTCTCCTAACACAGTTTGTTAATTTTTGACGCTAAAACCCCTGCGCCAAAGCCGTTGTCAATGTTCACAGTAGCAACACCTGCCGCACAACTATTCAACATAGCCAACAAAGCAGCCAAGCCATTGAAAGACGCGCCATAACCAACGCTTGTAGGCACAGCAATAACAGGTTTGTCAGTCAAGCCGCCAACAACACTTGCCAATGCGCCTTCCATTCCTGCCACGACAATTACAACATTTGCAGTTTCAATGTCCTTCAAGTGCGCAAAAAGTCTGTGGATTCCCGCAACTCCGCAGTCATAAAAACTCTGTACAGTATTGCCCCACAAATAGGCAGTCAGCCGTGCTTCCTCAGCAACAGGCATATCACTTGTCCCTGCCGACAGAATTAAAATTTTTTTGTCAGGATCGCGCTGAATATTTTTGTCGCGCTCAAGATAAATCATTCGCGCAGTTTTATCAAATTTTGCATCTGGCACTTCCTCAAGCAAAAAATTGTACTGCTCAAAACTTGCACGCGTCGCAATTAAATTGCCGGAACTTTTTTTCACAAGCGACTTAAAAATTTCGCGCACTTGTTCTTTAGTTTTTCCGGCGGCAAAAATTACCTCAGGAAAGCCTTGCCTAAGTTCACGCGCATGATCCACGCTTGCAAAATTTCCAATTTCCTCAACTGTATCAATCGATAAATTTTTTAGTTGCGCCAATGCGTCATTTTCAGAAACTTTCCCAACTTTATAATTTTGCAAAAGTTCCTGTAAATTTTTTTCAGTCATTGTTATTCCCCATTTCCAAATTCTATTTCTGAATTATTTTGATTTATCCTGCGCACTGTGATAAAATTCACGCGCAAAAAATTTTTAGGAGTGATTAAATTGGCAAAGGCTTTAGTAATTGTAGATATGCAGAAAGATTTTGTGGACGGCGCACTTGGTACGCAGGAAGCGCAAGAAATGTTGCCGCACTTAGTGGAAAAATTAAAAAATCTGCCGGCAGACACAGATTTATTTTTTACGCAAGACACGCACGGCGAAAATTATCTTGAAACTCAGGAAGGTAAAAAATTACCTGTCGTTCACTGCATCAAAAAAACTCTGGGTTGGCAAATTGTTCCGGAACTTCAAGACTTTACAAAAAATGCTAAGGCAGTCATAGAAAAAAAATCTTTCGGCTCAACACGCCTGCCAACTTTGTTAAAGCCCTACACCGAAGTTGAATTTGTTGGACTTTGCACTGATATTTGCGTAATTTCAAACGCGCTTTTGCTCAAGGCTTTTTATCCTGAACAACCAATTGCTGTTGACGCGTCTTGTTGTGCAGGAGTTACGCCCGAAAGTCATAAAAACGCTCTTGCCGCAATGAAAATGTGTCAAATCGAAATCAGGAATGAGGAATTATAAATTGGCTAAACAGTACAAAAAAATTTTAAAAAAAATCCATCCCAAAAAAAAATCTTGGCAACAAGATAAGCCACAAGAAAAAGTCGGCAGAGATTATTTGCTACTGGCTGTCATGGGCTTGACTTTTATGTTCATGATTGTCGGTTGGACTAACTTCACAATTGTAAACAAAATTTTGTATGTCGCGCTTGCTGTAACTTTATCGGCAACTTACGCCCGCCGCCATTACAACTTCACAGAAAACCAAGACACTTGGGCAATGCGTATCAGCTACGCCGCAATAGCCGTCGCGACAGTCGCTTTTGTAATTGAAATTTATCAGCAATTTATAGCATAAAAAATAACCGCTCAACTGCGAGCGGCTTTTTTATTTCAAAAAACTGTTTTTAAAAATATATTCGCACCGTACCGAATACCGGAATCCTCAACTGCTTGAAACATTGCACGCGTCGGCGCATCAATATCAAATTCAATTTCACCAATCATTGGCGCGGCAACTTGAAAAATCCTGTTAGCAAAAACATTCACATCAAAAAAACAATCTATCAAACCTTCCTGCGCAACTTCAAACATTGTCTTAGTTTTCTTGCGTTCTTCCGGCGTAATTCTGTTGTCAAAAGTCTTCAGCGGCTTGTAACTGTCTTTGAATTTTCTGGTGTCTTTGGAAATTTTCATCGCGTCCAACAAAAGATTTACATGTTTAGCCATAACCGCACCTCAATTTTTTTTGTGCAGGAAAAATGCCTTGCCGGCATCGGTTTCCAATGCAAGCTGACTGTTTTCATCAAGCTGCCCGCCACCAACAACAAATGCAACCGCCTTACACCAATCACGCATCAATTTTTCATCAAAACCTAGGCAATAGGACAAATCTACAATGTTAGACAGCTCATTGTTATAAATTTCGTCGCAAACCGAAGCTGAAAATAAAAGCCAAAATATCAGTCGATAAAATTCATTGAAATTCTTTTCGCCTGGTTTACTTTTAATGTCGCGATAAGTTTGAATCAAGCCTTGTTCATCAACTGCCTCAAGCGGACCTGACTTGCCAGGATTGAAAATTGCCTCCATTGACGCAATGAAGGAATCTGAATTGTAACGCTTAAATTGCGGCACGGTGTAAGTTTTGTACTTTGAACTTGCGCCACCAAACATAAAGACACTGCCGC
>CAJOPJ010000207.1 GCA_905236325.1 uncultured Selenomonadaceae bacterium | reverse complement strand
TTTGAAACTTTCCACGAAATGAAGTTGATTGTTGATTTGATGTATGAAGGCGGAATGGCTAAAATGCGCAAATCAATCAGCGACACTGCGGAATATGGTGACTATACAACAGGACCTAAAATTATTACTCCTGCTGTTCGCCAGGCTATGGAAGTTGCGCTTAAAGAAATTCAAGACGGCACCTTTGCGCGTAATTGGTTGGTTGAAAATCGCGCGGCAGGTCGTGCTAACTTCCTTGCACAGCGCAGAATCCATGCTGAACATCAAATTGAACAGGTCGGTTCAAAACTGCGCGCTATGATGAGTTGGCTTAAAGACGGCAGCGATTTATCAAAAGACTAACTGCCTCATATCAGGTTATTGGTTGTCAGATTTAGCTGATTTCTGACAACTATTTTTTTTACTAATTTGAAGGGAGGAATTAACTTTGATGACTTGGCAAACAATAGCCGAAATGCGCAATGTTCTTGAAAAAATGAAGTCTGATAAACCTGAATTGGAATCATTGCTTTCGGCTTTTGATTTAATGCAAAAATCTATCTTGGACTTTGAAGCTAAAAATTACAGGCAAATTATCTTGGAAATTTTGAATAACTTTACGCACCTTCAAGTTAATTCTGACGACAGCAAGGTTAAAAATGCTGTTGAAAATATCAAATCAGCAGCGCAGAATGTTTTTAATAACTTCAAAGACAGCGAACTTGATATTCTTGTCGAACAGGCTGATAAATTTTTAATTCTCAGCGACGCAATTGCAAAAAATAATTTCGACGCGCAAGATTTTATCAAAATCGCCAAGTTATTTTCCGATACGCCGCTTTTAGCTTACGCTTTGACTTTGAACATTTTGCATTTTACGCCTAGGCTTCCTGAAATCGAAATGCCTGCCACTCAAGATGTTACTTTTGAAACTTTCAATGTTGATTTGCCGGAGCCTTCAATTCAAAAAATCAATCAGACGCTTATTAAATTTGATAATTTTTTGCCTGATACTGCGCTTGTTGAGGTCGCTGAATCTGATTTTACAATTCAAACCAACGCACCTGATTTTAACGCCACTTTGCCTTTGGACAAATCTGATTTTTTTATGCGGCTTATTAAAACGCGCATTGTTGTTCAATCGCAGGCTGACATTTTTAATTTTCCGGCTGAGCCTGAACTGCTGAATATGCTGTTTGATTCCGGCGTTGTTGATAAAATTTCTTGGCGCGGCGTTGTATTTTATTTCCTGAATGACTTTGGTTTGGAGCTTTGCGCTCACACTTTTCATCTTCGCGCTTTATCTTTGCAAACTGACGCGCATTTTTTGGAATTGTTATTCTTCCTGCAAGCTGCGCCTATCTTTCTGTACAGTGATCAAATTAAATTTTGTCCTGAACTTTCCGCCGGCTTACTCAATTTACCTAACAATCAAGTTGTGGTTTTATTTTCTATGTTGGCTCTGGGTTCCGATTGGGCCTACAGAATTTCAAAATTCAAATTGCTGATTGAAAAGCTCCTTGCTGATAATGTCAAAATCAAAGCTGTTTATCTGTTTGGCTGGTTGCGTAATGATATTCTGTGGCTAAAAATGTTCGATACTTTCAAATTCAGATACCTGAAATTTTTTATGTTTACTTTGGATGGCTTATTTGATATGACAGGCGAAAGGCTTGATAAACCTGCAGTCAATCAATTGCCGCAAGTCAATCTGCCAACTGAAAACAATAAATTATCAACTACCAATCTGCAAACTGCAGTTGAAAGAGCAACCTATTGGTTACGGCAAGGCAAAATTGAATTAGCAGTTTTGATAATGAACGCAGCAAGTGACTATCAATCAAGATTCAAGACCGGCGAAGGCGATAATGTTGAGAAATTTGCAAGAGCTTTGGCTTATATTTTTGATGATCCAATGTCAGAAAAAAAGTGGCTGCATTATGACACAATGGAGTTTTGGAAGTCGAAAGTATCGGGCTATGAGGTGGTTTTTGAATATTTAAATTTGGCAGTGATGATAAAAAATTATTACGCGCCGAAATTAAATAAAATAAAAAGCAATATTGATTCTGTACTTGCAAGCAAAATTTTAAAAAAATATCCGCACGCTTTGAAGTTGATAAAATTGTTTGCAGAATATGCAATAAAAAATGGCGTAGGATTTGCTGAAGTAATCAGTTTGAATGAACCGCAAGGAATATCAAAATCGCAAGCAACAGAAAATATTGCTGAAGTTATTAAAGAAACAGAGCTGATGATTTTTGCGCAAAGACACAAAAATTTGCGTAACTTAATGCAAGATATGTTCGGCAAGGAAGGCAAAGTCAGAAAATATTTAAGCCTAGAAAAAGTCAGCCGTGAGGAAATATTACAATTTTGCAAAAAATTTGAAGGCGTGAAGTTGGAAGAAGTTAAAATAGCTGAAGAAAGTAATTTTGATTTCTTGGCAATAGAAGATTTTGTCGATGAAGAATTTAAGCTGCAAAATGTTCCCAGCACAAAGTTAAAGCGACAAAGGCTTGCTGAACATATACTTAAAGTGCTGATCGCATTGACAAATTATGTTAAAGCGACAGAGCCGCATAAAGTAAAAAATATTCAACTGCCTTTGGAAAGTGCTTTAAATTTAGCAGTTGAATTGGACGCAAGGCTTGAAAAATTGGAAGGCGACAATTTAGGTCAGCTGGCATTGAAACTGTTTGTAAAAAGACTTATGGCAATGCTTCAAGGCAAAAATTTCCAATTCAGTTACAAAGAATGTTTGCTTGGCAAAGATTATATAGAAATGGTAAATAATTTGCCGCGCGTAAGTTGTTTTAATCTTCAAGGCGAATCACTTTGGGAAAGAACTAAGGCTTTTGAGGAAAGTTATAGAAGTCAGGAATTTAAGACAAATTTATTACTGGCATATGAAAATTGTTTGCGTAATTATGATTGTGGTTCTTTGCGCTCATTGGCTAAATATTATCTTACAGAATTGGAAATTTCGGCGGAAGAATTAAAGCGCAAATTGACAGCGATGGAGCGTCAAGCCCCGCGTCAGATTGAAAAGCTAAGCAGTGAATTTTTAAACACTTTGACAGTGAGCGGCTTATCAGATACAGAAGTCAGTCGCTTGATTAGTTCACAAGGCGCAGCCAAAAAGCATTTCTTGGCGACGCGCAATGTTGGTCAGTACAAAAAATTTTTGCGTCTTTGCAGTGCAGAAATAGCAAAATCAATACAACCACAAAAAGCCTTGTTGTTAAACAGATTGGAAAATTTAAATGCGCAAAACAAGGCTTTTATTGAGCAGTTGGTAGAATCCGGCGACTTGATTGTTGCGGAAGATTATATAAACAGACTTGAAAATGGCGAGGAAGTTGAATTTGATATTGCAGAAAACCAAACGCTGTTAAATTTTCTGAGCGAATATGAAGTTTTGTTCAGGGCGATAGAAAGTTCCGGCGGCGCAGTTGAAAATGCCTTTAAACAGCGTATTGAATACACCGGTAAAGTGAATAGGCAGACACAAAATTCAATCGACTTTGCACACGGTTGGCAACTTGTTCATTCAGGACAAACCGGCGCAGCCGAAATCGGTGTTGGTGAAATATTAAAGCATTTAGGTTTTTCCGGAATGAAACTTAAAAGCCGCAATATTATTTCACCAAATCAAAAAATATTTACCTATGACTTTGAGGCAGCGCGTCAGATTGTAAATTTTCCACACCCAATTAAAGCATTTGGCAGTGAACTAAAGCCGCGCGGACTTGAAGTTATTTGCTTAACAAGTCGCAGAAGTTATGAAAATATCGCGCAGGTTTTGTTGGAAGCAAAATCTGACTTGCCGACAATTTGTCTGTTGGACAGCAGCTTGACTTTACCTGAGCGGCGCAAATTAGCCAAAATCTTCAAGCAAACGCCAACGCTAAAAGACACCTTGCTGATTGATACTGTAATGGCTTTGTATTTAGCATTTTTTGATGACGCTAATCGCCAAAAACGCCTTTTGCAAGTTTGCGTTCCATTTGCCAGAATTCAACCATTTGTAGCTGTTGGCTCCGTTCCGCCGGAAATGTTTATCGGTCGCGCAGAAGAACTTGATAAACTGCGCGATATGCAAGGACCGGTTTTTGTTTATGGCGGAAGACAACTTGGTAAATCTGCGCTTTTGCGTCATGTTTGGCGCATTGAAAATAATCCGACAAAAGGCAGTTATGCATTTTTTATTGATTTAAAAAATCTGACGACTTCGGACGCTTTACGCAAAATCGCCTTTGAACTTCAAAATGCAAAGTTAATTGGTAAAGTTAATTCCTGGCAAGATTTTTCATTTGAAATACACAAATTGCTTAGCAGTAAAAAAATTCAAAAACTGCTGCTCTTAATGGACGAAAGCGATGCATTTTTAAGTCAGTCCAATTCTGAATTTGTGATTGATATTTTGCGCGAAATTTTAGTAGCTTTTTCCGGCAAGTTCAAATTTGTTTTGGCAGGTTTACATAAAGTCATACGCTTTGAACAAAACAGCGGCTTTGGCAATTTAAACCACTTGACTGTTTTACCTTTCAAGCCGACTGACGCTCTGCGACTTTTGAGCGTGCTTAACTATCTTGGCTTTATAATAACTGACAAGGCAATTCCCAGCGCAATTTTCAGCCGCGCAAATTACTATCCTGGCTTGATTCAATACTACTGCAAAATGCTGGTTGAATCTCTGACAACCAATTATGACAATCACAAGTTCGATGTTACTAAAAATCCGCCTTATCCTTTGGATGCCAACTATTTAAAATCTCTGCTTGGCGCACCTGATTTTTTAGCTGAAATTAAGCAAAGATTCTTTCTGACTTTAAGTTTGGACGACGACAATTACTATGAAATTATCGCCTTGTCTATTGCGCTTTTGTACTATGAAATGGGCAGTCCAATTGCAGTTTCAGCTGCTGATATTCGCGACACCTGCGCAATGTGCGGCGTTGAAAAAATTACCAATCTTTCCGACGCTAATTTAGCCGCCTTGCTTGAGGAAATGGTTTTATTGAATTTGCTCCGGCGTGTCGATGACAAATTTGAATTTAATCGCTACAGCTTTTGGCAGATGATGGGCAAAGATGAAAATGATGTGACTCAAAAACTTGACGCTTTTGGAATTTCAAAAACTGAAACTTAAAAAAAGGAAAAATTTTTTTATTATCGAAATTAGCTGTCAAATAAAATCTGGTAAGGAGAAATTTTCATGCCTATTAACACAGCCGGCTTTGGACCATATGACATTCGCGGTATTTATCCCGAAACAATAAATCAAGATTTAGCCTATCGAATTGGACGTGTCTTCCCAGAGCTGTTTAAAGCAAAAAAAATTGCAGTCGGACGCGATATCAGACTTTCCGGTCCGACAATTTTTGACGCGTTGGTTCGTGGTTTAACTGAGTCCGGTTGCGATGTTTATGACATTGGTCAGTGCGGTACAGAAATGATTTACTTCACAACAGGTTTTAAAAAATTTGATGGCGGAATTATGATTACTGCCTCACACAATCCTGCCGAGTACAATGGCATGAAATTTGTCAGAAAAGATTCAAAGCCGATAGGACCGAATAGCGGCTTATTTGATATTCGCGACGCTGTTGAAGATGATTCGCGCGACTGGAACTTCAAAAAGGCAACAGGTACAGTTTATCGACTTGATATTTTGCACGACTACATTAAAAAAATTTTGTCCTACATTGATATAAAAAAACTAAAGCCACTGAAAATTGTAATTAACACAGGCAATGGCGCGGCAGGTCCAATCATCAATGAACTTGAAAAATTTCTGCCACTTGAAATTATCAAAGTACACAACAATGCCAATGGCTATTTTCCAAATGGCGTACCAAATCCACTGCTACAAGACGCACGCGCCGACACTGCAAAGGCTGTCATTAAAAATCACGCTGACTGCGGAATTGCTTTTGACGGCGACTTTGACAGGTGTTTTATGTTTGATGAACGCGGCAACTTCATTGAAGGCTATTACATGGTTGGTTTTTTAGCTGAATCCTTCCTGCGCAAAAATCCCGGTGAAAAAATTATCTATGATCCGCGCAACATTTGGAACACAATCGAAGTCGTCACGCGTCACGGCGGCAATCCTATTATCTGCAAGTCAGGTCATGTTTATATCAAGGAAAAAATGCGCGCTGAAAACGCAATTTATGGCGGCGAAATGTCTGCACATCATTACTTTCGCGACTTTTACTACTGCGACAGTGGGATGATACCTTGGCTGTTGGTTTTGGAACTTTTAAGCCAAAGCGGCAAGAAACTTTCAGAACTGCTTGCTGATAGAATTGAAAAATATCCTGTGTCCGGCGAAATCAATACCAAAGTTGACAATATGAAAAAAGCTAAAGAACTTATGCTTAAGATTGAAATTCTGTACAGCAATGGCGGCTCAGTCACAAAAATCGACGGCATTAGCATTGAATATCCAACTTGGCGATTTAATTTGCGCGGCTCAAGCACAGAACCCTATATCCGACTTAATGTAGAATCTAAAGGCGACAAGGCTTTAATGGAAACAAAGCGCGACGAAATTTTATCCATAATCAGAAGTTGAAATCAATGGTGTGGAAATAATTTTCCACTTTCCATTATCAATTATAAATTATTTTGTGAGGAGGATTTTTTCATGAGTAAAAAAGTTGTAAGTTTGCCAAAGTTGATAAGCGACTACTACACGCTTGCACCAGACCCTGAAAACAAAACGCAAGGCGTATCGTTCGGAACTTCAGGACATCGCGGCAATTCAATGTTACACACCTTCAATGAAACGCATATTTTGGCAATCGCGCAAGCAGTAGCTGAACACCGCAAAGCCGAAGGCGTAACAGGACCTTTGTATATTGGCGCGGACACTCACGCACTTAGTGAACCTGCACTTAGAACCTGCGTTGAGGTTTTGGCTGCCAATAATGTTGAAATTGTGCTGCAGGAAGATTTTAAGCCTGTGCCAACGCCTGTTGTTTCAAGAATCATTTTGGCGCACAACTATGAACGCAAAGAAGCCAACAAGGCGGACGGAATTGTTATTACGCCTTCACACAATCCACCGACCGACGGCGGTATTAAGTACGACCCAATAACAGGCGGACCTGCAAGTGCAGAAACTACAGCTAAAATCCAAAATCGCGCCAATGAACTTATCAAAGCCGGCGTTGAAAAAATTAAACGCATTCCATTTGAACGCGCAATCAAGCTCGACAATGTTCATTTTATGGACTACATGAAACCTTATGTCGAAGGACTTTCAAGAGTCATTGATATGGACGCTGTTATCAATTCAGGTTTGAAAGTCGGTGCAGACCCTCTCGGCGGCAGTGGTATTTTCTACTGGGATTTGATTAATGAAACTTACAAAATTAAAAATCCAATCACAGTTGTTAATCCAGACATTGATTACACATTTAGCTTTATGCCGCCCGACCATGATGGCAAAATCAGAATGGACTGCTCCTCACCTTTCGCAATGGCTAATTTAATCAAAATGAAGGACGACTACGACATTGCGTTTGGTAATGACACTGACTACGACCGTCACGGAATTGTTACTCCGCAAGGCTTGATGAATCCTAACCACTATCTTGCAGTTGCTATAAAATATTTATTCACGCACCGCGACGGCTGGAGTAAAGACGCTATGATTGGCAAAACTTTAGTTTCAAGCAGTTTGATTGATAAAGTCGCTGAAGAAATCGGCAGAAAACTTTGCGAAGTACCTGTTGGCTTTAAATGGTTTGTTGATGGCTTGTTTGATGGTTCAATGGGCTTTGGCGGCGAAGAATCTGCAGGAGCAAGTTTCCTCTGCAAAGATGCAAGCGTTTGGACGACTGACAAGGACGGCATTATTATGGACTTGTTGGCTGTTGAAAT
>CAJOPJ010000206.1 GCA_905236325.1 uncultured Selenomonadaceae bacterium | reverse complement strand
CAGCCTTAACAATTTTGTCCATGCGGACAATGACACCGGTGATGAATGTTGGTTGTTCAAATTCATCCGCAGCCAAAGTCATACGCAAATTAACCCAGCCGTAATCGCCGTTTGCATCAAGTAGTCGAAATTCGCAGCTGACTGAGTTCAAGCGACTTTCTGAAGTGACAACTTCCATCGCCTCTTCATAAATGTCGCGGTCATCGGAATAAATGAACGGCAACAACAAACTTTCGAAGTCATCGACAACATTGGACGCAAAATTAAAATCGCGCATAAAGTTATCTGACAGCAAAAATTGATTGGTTTCCGCATCGACTACAAAGATATAATCTTCAGTCGAGTTCTGCAAGGCATTGAAATAATCTTGTATTCTGCCGAGCGGAGAATTTTCTTCAAATCGTGAAGTTTCGTTCATAGCCATGTATATCTTCCTTTAAAAAAATCTCTCGCGTTTAAATTCTTAAATTAGCAATTCAACGCTTGAAAAAAAAATCCTGCATTAAATTACTAATTTTCCAAAATCTGCAATTCGCACAAGCAGATTGTCGATTGACTTTAGAATTGCAAGGCGATTTTTTCTGATTTCAAGGTTTTCGTCCATAACCATAACAGCGTCGAAAAATTCATCAATTGGCGCGGACAGTTTTTTCAACGCGTCAAGTGCGCCGATATAGTCTTTTTTGTCGGCAAGTTCACCTGCGACAACTTTAATTGCCTCAAACGCGCGATAAAGTTTCTGTTCAGGTTCAAGCGTGACTAAATTTGCGTTGACTTCAGCAGTTTCAGCTTTCTTTGCAAGATTTGAAACGCGCACGAAAGACTGCACAATTTTAACTGCGTCAGGCGAAGCCAAAAATTGTTCAACTGCCTGCGCCTTAAAAGTGACTGCGCAAACATCATCAACATCATCTATCACTGCGTCAATAACATCATAGCGCGTTGAATCAGCCAAAACATTTTTAACACGCAATTTTATAAACTCCACAAAGTCGGCTGAAATTTTTTCGCGCCCAACTTTGTCGGTGACATTCAACAAATCCATAGCAAGTTCAACAATTTCAGTCAGCGAAATATGCCAATTTGCTTCGTTCAGCATATTTACAAGACCGAGTGCTTGACGGCGCAGGGCAAAAGGATCTTGCGAACCTGTCGGAACAAGTCCGCGACTGAAAGTTGCAACAATGTTGTCGATTTTGTCGGCAAGGCTTAAAATTCTGCCTGCAGTAGTTTTTGGCTGATTGTCGCCTGCAAAGCGCGGCATATAATGTTCATCAATTGCAGTTGCAACTTCGTCGTTTTCGCCGTCAAGTTTTGCATATTCGCGTCCCATCACGCCTTGCAGTTCAGTAAATTCAGTAACCATACCTGTAACTAAATCTGCTTTTGAAATTTCGGCAGCGCGGATTGCGTTTTGCTTTTCAGTTGCGGAAACTTTGTCGCCGAGCATATCGGAAATTTTTTCAGCAAGTTTTACCAGCCTTTGCGTCTTTTCATACATTGAGCCAAGACTTTCCTGAAATACGACGGTTTTGAGTTTGTCGCGGTGTTGGTCGAGATTTTTTTTTCGATCTTCATTGAAGAAAAACTGTGCGTCCTCCAATCTGGCTTTTAAGACGCGTTCATTGCCGTGCTGAACAATATCGAGATAATCTCTGCCGCCGTTTCTGACAGTTATAAAAATTGGCATAAGTTTGCCGTCCATAGTTTTGACCGGAAAATATCTTTGATGATCGCGCATTGGCGTAATAACTGCGTCAGCAGGTAAGTTAAGATATTTTATTTCAAATTCGCCGGCAAGCGCAGTTGGATATTCAACCAAGTACAAAACTTCCTCAAGCAAGTCGTCGGAAATTTCAGCCTTGCCGCCGCGTTCTGTAGCAACTTTCTCAATCTGAGCAACAATCATTTCGCGACGCTGATTTTGGTCAACAATTACAAAATTTTTCTTGCAAGCGTCAATGTAAGCGTCCGCGCTGTCAACCATAAATTCGCCCTGACTTAAAACTCGGTGTCCGCGTGAAATTTTTCCTGACTGAACAGTTGCCACTTCGAATGGAATAACTTCATCGCCGAACAGAGCGACAATCCAACGTAGCGGTCTGATAAATTTAAAATCCAAACTGCCCCAATGCATATTGTTTGGAAAGTTCAAGTCGCAAATCATTTTCGGCAAAAGTTCCTGCAAAATTTCAGCAGTCGCCTTGCCTTCTTCATTGACAACAGCATAAATGTAGCCGTCGCGTGTGATTAAGTCTTTAGGTTCAACTTTTTGACCGCGTGCGAAACCGATAGCCGCCTTTGTGAAGTTGCCGTCCGCGTCGATTGCGATTTTTTCGGAAGGACCGCGTTTTTCTTCCGAAATATCAGGCTGATTTTCGGCAACATTTTTTACAAGCAAACTGATTCTGCGCGGCGTACCAAGCGTGGAAATTTCGCCGACTGAAATTCTGGCTTCCTTGAAAGATTTTTCAGCAAGGCTTTTCAACTGTGACAAAATTGGCGGCATGGCGTGCGCGGGGATTTCTTCAGTTCCAATTTCAAGTAGTAAAGTTCTTTCAGCCATTACGCATTCACCTCCGCAGATTTATTTTTTAACATTGGATAGCCTAATTTTTCACGCTGTTTTAAATATTCTTCTGCGCACATTCTAGCTAATTTTCTGACTCTGCCGATAAAAGCCGTGCGTTCGCTGACTGAAATTGCGCCGCGTGCGTCAAGCAAGTTAAAGGTGTGCGAACATTTTAAAACATAGTCGTACGCAGGATGGACATAGCCAAGTTTAATAATTCTGACTGCCTCCGCCTCGAACTTTTCAAACAAGTCGAACAACAATTTTTCATCGCTTAGGTCGAAAGCGTAACTTGACTGTTCAAATTCATTTTGGTGAAAAACATCGCCATAAGTCACGCCGGGTGCCCATTCAACATCAAAAACATTTTCTACGCCTTGAATGTACATTGCCAGGCGTTCCAAGCCATATGTAATTTCAACCGCGGTAGGTTTAATATCTTGACTGCCAACTTGCTGAAAGTAAGTAAACTGCGTAATTTCCATACCGTCCAGCCAAACTTCCCAGCCAAGTCCCCAAGCACCAAGCGTCGGAGATTCCCAGTTGTCCTCAACAAATCTAATGTCGTGCTTTTCTTTTTCGATACCGATTGCCGCTAAACTTTCAAGATAAAGTTCCTGAATATTGTCCGGCGAAGGCTTCATAATAAGCTGAAGTTGATGATGCTGATAAAGTCGATTAGGATTGTCGCCATAACGTCCGTCAGCAGGTCTGCGCGAAGGTTCAACATAAGCCACATTCCAAGGTTCAGGTCCCAGCACGCGCAAGAAAGTCATTGGATTCATAGTGCCTGCGCCTTTTTCAATATCGTAAGGTTCGCCAATGACGCAGCCTTTGTCTGACCAAAATTTTTGCAGTGCTAAAATCAATTCTTGATATTTCATTTAAGCCACCAACTCCTTTATTTCAATTATTAGTTTTCAAATTTAATTCAGATAAACAATCTTTTGAATTATAGCAAATTTTTTCTGCCTGTCAAATTTTCAGTGCGACAGAAAATTTTTGTCTTTATATAATTTTTTTTGAAACAATCAATCGGTTATAAATAAGTTTCAAATTTAAATTCAAATTGCCTTAAATACTCGGCGGCAAACCTTGTTCAGGAAGTTCAATTTGTGATTCTGTGTTTGAAGTTTCGGCTGATCTTTCCGGCTCAACAGGTTTTATTTCTTCGATTGTTTTTTCCGGTTCAGAAATTTTTTCCTCAACCGGCGGAGTTAAATTTTCAACTGCAGGCTGTTGTGTTTGTTCAGAAAATTTTTCAATTATCGGCTGAACTGTATCATAACCTGACTGCCAAGTTGGTATGAATGACACGCCGGCAAACAAAATTAAATTCAAAAGCATTGCCAAGATTGATTTTGAGAAAATTGAATAAATTGCCAAAACACCACAAAGCCCCCAAAGTACAATTTGCCACATTTCGGATTGAATCAATTTTTCAATTGACAAATAAATCAAGCCACCAGCCGCCAGTAAAATTAAAATTGAAATTACCAAGACAAATTTTGTTTTGGTGCGCATATGAAAAATTCCATTGCCATTTGCGTCTTTGACTTCCGCAAGTGAAGAAACTTCAAAATTAGCTTCTTCAAGTTTTTTTTCGGAATCATTTTTAGGCAAATTAATCACCACCTATAAAAATTTTTCAAAAAATATTTCAGCGCGAAAATATTTTTTCCTGCAAAAAAAAATTAGCCTTCAGCTAAAAGCCAAAAGCTAAAACTTAAAAAATATTTTATCTGCGAACAATGGCAGGTACGCGATATTTGGCAGTGCGGCTGTCATTGATAACTCCGCGCCAATTCAAACCAAATGCAAAGTCATAAGCATTGCCTGCGCTGTCAGTGTAAGGAATCATGTCGCGCGGAACATCTTCAGCTTGCGATTCGACAGTTTCCATATCACGCGGCTGTTGCATTGGCAAAAGTCCTGTCGGTTCAAATTTACCTGTAACAATATCAAAATACGCAGCGTCGCTAACGCCATAACCAACTAAAATTACGTCGCTCAAAGGCTCAATTTCAGAAAAAATCATCGGCGCAAGTGCGTGGACTACAGTTATCACAGGCAGATTTTTTCCAGATTGCATAGCGCAATTTCTTGCGTAAGTCACAGAATCAAGGTCTGATGCATTGACAACATTTGCAGTTTTGCCGAAGTAATTTCTATCTTCGCCTGTGTCATGCGCGATTGAATGTCTGCGTACAGAATCGGAATTTGCAACATACCTGCCGTACTGCAAACTCATTGGCACATATTGATTGTTGGCGTGGTCATAGAAACCGTCAAACTGATTTCCTGCGTTAGTTGGATTTTCGATAATCGGCATAATAAAATCAGCTTTAGAAATTTCGTCCGCCGAAAGTCTTATAATGTCGCGAATCGACGCCATCGGCTTGCCATCTTTATCTGTGTCAGTCGGTGGAACAACGCTGTCAGTTATTACATTGAAATATCTTGACGCAACATTAATATCAACAGGCAAAATCCATTGCGCCGGCGAGTAGGAACCAAAAGCCTTAACTTCAATAGCCGGTCTAAAAATCATTGGAATGTAGACAGTCGGCTTGCCGTTTGCAAAATTGTTTTGTCTAATGACATTATTTTGATTTTTCAGCATAACAACAGATTTCAACTGCGCCTCAAAACCACGACGCATATCTTCAGCGTTGCCAACTTCGCGAACTGATTCTGCAACATCAAGGTAGGGATTTTCAAACAAGCCAAGCTGGAAAATATTTCTCAGCAAACGCACGGCAGATTGTCTAAAGCGTTTGTCCATTTTATTTTGACCATATTCAGCCACGCCCATTTGATAAGCCTCAAGAATCGGATTTTTATCTTGATTGCCGCCGAATT
>CAJOPJ010000205.1 GCA_905236325.1 uncultured Selenomonadaceae bacterium | reverse complement strand
CAGGACAGAGCAAAGAAGATTTTGTCCGTGGCGGCGTACAATCATTATAAGCGCATGAAGTATGACTTGGATCATTCCGACGGCGCAGATGAAATCGACAAGTCAAATGTAATAATTATTGGCCCGACAGGTTGCGGAAAAACTGCCTTGTTAAGTCATCTTGCAAAATTGCTTGGAATACCTTTTGCAGTGACTGACGCTTCGACTTTAACAGAAGCCGGTTTTGTCGGTTCAGATGTTGAAGTTGCAGTCAGAAATCTTTATTATGCGGCAGTGCAAAATGTTGAAAGTGCCGAACATGGGATTATTTATCTTGATGAGTTTGATAAAATTGCGCGTAAGTCCGGCGAAAATAATTCAATAACTGCAGATCCCGGTCACGAGGGCGTTCAACAAGGCTTGCTAAAAATGCTTGAAGGCAGCGTGGTTGAATTTACTGCACGTGGTCAGCGTAAACACCCTGAAGCTCCGACTATCAAAGTTGACACAAAAAATATTTTGTTCATAGTTGGCGGCGCGTTTGTCGGTATTGATAAAATTATTGCGCAACGTGTTAAAAAAGGCGATATAAATATTGGTTTTGGCGCGGAAGTTGTTTCGGAAAAAGCTGACGACGAACGCTTTAATGAATTGATTCACCAAGTTCGTCCGGAAGATTTAATGAAGTATGGCATTATTCCTGAAATTTTAGGTCGCTTGCCTGTTATTTGTACGCTTGAAACTTTGGACGAACACGCGCTGCTTAGAATTTTGACTGAACCTAAAAATGCACCGGTTAAGCAATATCAAAAACTGCTTGCAATGGATAATGTTGACTTGGAATTTGAAGAAGACGCATTGCTTGCAGTCGCAAAAAAAGCAATTGAACGCAAAACAGGTGCGCGTTCACTAAAAGGCATTATTGAAGATACCATGCTTGATGTTATGTTTGACTTGCCAAAGAAAAATACGCGCCGCAAGGTTATTATTACTAAAGAATGTATCGAAAATGGCGAACAGCCGAAAGTTTTTGATCTTCAATCTGAATCTGAATTTGAGTTTAATGATGAAAAAACTGCTGAATAAAAAAAGCCTCCAAAGTCGGAGGAATTTTTTTTTATTCATCGTCATCTGAAGTTCTGGTGTAAGGTGTCGCAATGCGCATTAAAGTTCTGCCGCATTTGCAAGGTTCGCTCATTTTTCGGACTGCTTGACGCGTTCGATATCGAATTAGCGGCATTGCCTGCGCAGTTAAAGTTGTAATTACAAGTTCGCCCATGTGTTCATCTTCGCTAATAATTTCGCCGTCATCAAAATTCACAATTTCAGGCAAATAAATATCTTCCTGAATGTGGTGACCGGACACGCTGTTGCATTGAAAAATCATTCCTGCAGTGCCAAGTTCCGCCGGCGCGAATAAATTAAATACTTCAGTGCCAACGCGTGATTCAATGTGCTGTTGCAGTGGATTTTGAATATTGTTTAGGTTTATGCATAGAATTTTTTGGATCGAGTAGTCGATAATATTTTTCCAAGTCGCCTGTAGTTGAATAATCAGTTGCATGATAAGTTGCGGCGTGCTGATTAAGGTATCAAGTGAAAATTTTTCAAGCACTTTAAGCCAATGGCGGTAATCTGTTCCAAGTGGAATAACTGTTGTGCCGATTGATTCAAGCGCGTACAAAATATCCAAAAATTTGCTGTCTGACAAGTCGCCTTGAAGTCCGACAATCGATGCGCGATTTATTCCCGACGCAATCAAACAACGCGCCATCATCTCAACATTTTGTTGAATGTCGCCTTTTGTGTAAAATTTTGTAAATTCGCCGCCGCTTTGTTCCTCAATTTGATTTATGCGCACAATTCCGGACATCGGCAAAGTCAAAAAATCCTGCGCATCTGTGCGGTTAATTTCTTCTAAAGTCAGGAATGGAATTTTTTTTATGTCGCAAAGTTCGTGCAAGTCTTCCGGCTTGAAATTTGCCGCGTCGAAAGATTTTTTATAAAACGCGCTTTTTTCATAAGCCCAGGCAACTAATTTTTTAAGTCGTTCCAGTTGCAAATTTTCCAAATCCGTGCGGCTGATTTTTTCTAATTGCTCATTAGCGTACATCTTTATGCCTACTTTTCAGGTTTTTGGTAGAAGAACGGTTGAAAACTTGTATAGCCAAGTTTGCGGAAGTTTAAAATAGCTTCAGTTGCGCCGACAAATAAAATTCCGCCGGGTTTTAAGGCTTCAAAGAAATGCGCATAAAGTTGATCTTTAGCTTCCTCTGTGAAGTAAATAACAACATTGCGGCAGAGGATTAAATCAAAGCCGCTTTCAAATTTATCTTTCAGCAGGTTGTGGCGTTTAAATTCGACAGGCGATTTAATTTCAGGTTTAACAAGATAAGTTCCTGCCGGTGTTTTTGTAAAATATTTTGCAAGCCTTGCAGGTTCCATAGCCTTGAGTTCGTTGTCTGTGTATTCGCCCTTACGCGCCTTTGCCAAAATATCAACATCAAGGTCGCTTGCCAAAATTCTGTGGCGAACATTCGGTGTAAGTTCTTTCATTATAATTGACAGGGAATAAGGCTCTGCGCCGATTGAACAACCTGCGCTCCAAATGTTCAGTTTTGGCGATTTTTTCAGCAGGTGCGGAATAATTTCTTTTTCAATTTTTGAAAATTTGTCGGGGTTGCGGAAAAATTCCGAAACATTGATTGTTAAGTACTCAATAAATTCCGCGAAGGTGTCTTTATTTTTGACGACATTATCAAAGTACGCTGTAAAAGTTTTAAACTCCGAGCGCGTAACTAGATTACCAATGCGGCGTTTCATTTGCGGTTCTTTGTAAAGTTGCAAATCAATTCCGGTCTTATCGTTCAATTTTTTCTTAAAAGTTTCCCAATCTTTTTCGTCCATTGGAAATGCCCCCCAGTTAAAAAAATTCTGAATTTTAGTCATTTTATCAGACGCTGATAATAATTTCAACAAAAAAAAACAGCTTTAAGCTGCTGATGAAAAAAAATTACACATTGCATTGTACTCCGTGCTTGACGCGTTCATGTTCTTCAGCGCGTTTTGCATTGTTCCAGCTGTTTAAATCGCCGGTCAAGTAGCCGGTTATGCGTCTTATGCGTTCAAATTTTTCGCCTTGACTTTTGTAATTTAAATCAATCTTGCCGTCGTCGCAAAGTTTGACTTCAATTGCAGTAAGTGGCGTGTCGATTCTTTCGCGCACATAATCGACATAATTTTTTGCTTCTTGTTCGGTAAGGTCGTCAATATTTACCGAAATAATTTTTACACCGTCAACTGTCATAAAAAATCATCCTTTCTCAAGTGAAACAGTTTCTGTATCCTCAGCTACAGCGTCGGGCAACATAATTGTCCGAATTGGGAATGGAATATCAATTCCTTCAGCGCGATAACGCTTAGAAATTTCCTTGATAAATTCATGCTTAAGCAGGTATTGGCTTGTGAATTTTGTAACATGCATAATCGCCAAAAAATCAATTGAAGATTCGCCGAAAGATTGATAGCGCACGACAGGTGCAAGAGGATTTCTGTCCACGCCGTTTGAATCAAACTTTGGTTCATAGCCGTCAATTTTAATCATTTTTTCGCGTGCGACTTCAACAGTAACGCGTTCGACTTTTTCCAAGTCGCTGTCATAACTTACGCCGATTGGAATAGTGACAACAATATCTTCACGCGGTCGGGAAAAATTTGTGGAAACTGCGGCGGCAATAACTTTGTTTGGAATTACAACAAGACTGCCTTCATTCGGCGGCATTATTGAAATAAAACGCCAATTGATGTCAACAACGCGCCCTTCGTCGCCGGTTGAAAGTTTTATATATTCGCCAATGCGCATTTGTTTTGAAAGTATCAGTTGCAGTCCGGAAAAAATATTTTCTAAAGTTTCACGAACACCAAAAGCAACTGCCATACCGCCAACGCCCATTGCAGTCAAAATTGGCGTGATTGAGATATTGTAGTAGTCAAGGACAATTAAAATTCCTGTGCCATAAATCAGCACGCGAAAAATTGTATCAAGCAGTGTTGATTGATTAGCATCGCCTGTACCGGAAAATTTCAGCCTGATAAATCCTGACAAAGTTCTTTCAATAACGCGCGTGATTGAAAAAATTATCGCTGCAAATAAAATGTAGGAAAAAATTTTTACCAGGTCACTTGGCAAATGCGATGAAGTTGTCACAATCCAATACAAGCCGACTATCAAGCAAAATGATATTGGCACGCCATGCAATGCGTTAAGAAATATCGGTCGAATTTCTGAATCGTCATTTTTGATGCGTGCTCTGACTTTGTTTTTTAAAAAATTGTTAAGCACAATTCCAATTGCCAGCGACAAAATTAAAATCACAGCAGGAATAATTAACGCTGATAAAAATGCCGACCAGTCAATATTTTGAAAATAATTCAAGGAAATTTCTCCCTTCGGTCGAAATTTGGTATTTAGTATTTAGTATTTAGTGTTTAATTTTGATGTTTAGTTTTTTTTGAAAGTGGTGTTTTTTATGTCGAAAATTTTAATTGAAGGCGAACGATTGAGGTTGCGTCGTGCGGAGGAAAAAGATTTCAACTACATTTTTCAAGTTCAATATGCGCCTGAAAATTTAAAATTTATTGTGCCTTATGATGAAAAATTTCAGCTTGAGGCAATTCAATCCGACGGCTCTGAAAAAATGAATATTATAGTTGAGGAAATTGAAACTTCAGAACCTGTGGGATATTTTTTAATTCAGATTGATGAATTTGAAGTTGAGTATTTGCACATAATCATTGACAAAAAAGGCTGTGGTTATGGTCGCGAAGGTTTAATGCTTTTAATGAAGTGGAGCTTTGAAGTAAAAAAATTTCACCGCGCCCAACTTGATTGCAAAGATTATAACAAAATTGCACTGAATTTGTATGAAAATTGCGGTATGGTTCGCGAAGGTTTATTGCGCGAAACTTTGCTGACAAATGGTGTTTATGAAAATCTTGTTTTGTTTGGGATTTTAGATCGTGAATATTTTAAACAAAATATTTAGCCGTGACGCTGTGCAAATTTATCAAAATCAAAAACCAATTTATGTACAAAAGCAGCAAAGACAAGTTGATAGCAAATCAGCGGCAGTAAGATTTTCTGCGTCATTTGAACTAAATCAATTTGGTAGCCCAGCAAGTAAATAAAAATTATCATAAAGACAAAATACATAATTGCTGCGACAGGTGCGCTCATTACCGGAAAGAAAAATTGTTCCTTGAAAACATGCTTGGCGAATTTTCCGAAAAGCAAGCCAATTGTCATATAAATAAATGTTGCGCAACCGAAAAAACTTCCTGTCGTGCAGTCTTGCAAAAGTCCTGTTATAAATCCAATGCCGAGACCTTTTTGCCAGCCGTGAATGTAGGCGACTGAAACTGTCAAAAGCAACATCAAGTTGACGCTAATGCCGTTCCAATCCAAAAAACTGAACAGCGAAGTTTGTGCAGTGAACAGCAATAAAATTATCGCCGCCCAAGAAATTATCATCTTCATAATGGTTGTCGGTCGCCAGTCATTAGTCGCCAATAAATTCTAGTGTCTGGTGACTTGATTTCCACCTTTCTGCCTTATTGCTGATTTTGATATTGTTGCATTTGCGCCTGTTGAAGTTGTTGTTGTTGTGCTTGTTGAACTTGAATTTGCGCTTGTTGTTGAACTTGTTGTGCTTCAAGAAGTTTCTGGGCAGTTTCTTGCGGATTAGTTTCAGTGCCGGGCGTT
>CAJOPJ010000204.1 GCA_905236325.1 uncultured Selenomonadaceae bacterium | reverse complement strand
TTTTGCAAACAGTGCGTGAGGATTTATCAAAACACGCCGGTGAAGCTGAACAGTCGGACGATATTACAATGCTTGCAGTCAGATTCAATAAATCAAAACAGTAAAAAAAAATTTATCGACAAAAAAATTTTTAATGTTATACTAATTGAGTAATTTTCAGACGATTGAGTGGGGGAGCGATGAGTATGAATTTTGAATTTTCAGACACAGTCGGCGGTTTTTGTCAATCCTACGACGCAGCTAATCGCACAGGTATTGTGAAAACTTTTGCAGGTGATGAAGTTGCCTTTAAACTTTCTGACAATTTCTATGCGCGTGTTGTGCGTAATTTAGATGAGCCTTACCGTGATTGTACAGGACAGGTTGATAAACTTCTGCGTGAAGGACAGCTTGTTTTTATTTATGGTGTCTACTACCCTGATGAAAGCGGTACGCATTTTGAAGCAAGTTATATGGACTTTCCTGGAACTAAGCCGGACAACTTCAGATTTGAAGAGGCTGATTGGTGGGTTAATCAAGCACGCAGCATTGCCGATTTCTACATTAAAGCTGAATTTCCAAATGGCGAAATTGATTACAGACAATATCGCACGCGCTTAACTTTGGACGGCGTACGCAAACCTGACTTCCGCCAAGAAACCGATACAATTTCCAGAATGATTTATGGTATGGCAAGTGCTTATATGCTTACCGGCGAAGACAGATTTTTGGAAGTTGCTGAAAAAGGCACTAAATATCTGCGCGACCATATGAGATTTTATGATATTGATGAAAATGTTGTTTATTGGTATCACGGAATTGATGTTCAAGGCGATAAAGAGCATAAGCTGTTTACATCTGAATTTGATGACGATATTGAAGCCATTCCAATGTATGAACAGATTTACGCGCTGGCAGGACCTACTCAAACTTACAGACTTAATGGCGATCCAACTATAATGAAAGATATTAAAATGACAATTGATTTGTTCGACAAGTTCTTCGTTGATCGCGAAAAAGGCGGCTATTATTCACACATTGACCCTGTAACTTTTGATCCGAAATCCGAAAGTCTGGGACGCAATGTCGGACGCAAAAACTGGAACTCAGTCGGCGACCATGCTCCTGCTTATTTAATCAATCTGTATCTTGCAACTATGAACGACAAGTACAAAGACTTCCTTGAATACACAGCTGACTGCATTGAGGAACATTTTAAAGACTATGACAATTCGCCCTTCGTTCAAGAAAAATTCTTCGACGACTGGTCGCACGACGAACACTGGGGTTGGCAACAAAATCGCGGCGTTGTCGGTCACAACTTGAAAATTGCTTGGAATTTAATGCGCATTAATAGCGCGATTGGTAAAGATAAATATGTGCAATTTGCAGAAAAAATTGCGGATGTTATGCCCAAAGTCGGTATGGATACACGCCGCGGCGGTTGGTATGATGTTATGGAACGCAAACTGCGCGAAGGCGAATCCTGCTACAGATTTGCTTGGCACGATCGCAAGGCTTGGTGGCAACAAGAACAAGGTATTTTGGCTTACCAGATTTTGTATGGTTGCTTGAAAAAGCCGGAATATCAAAAACTTGCACGCGTTAGTGCTGCATTTTACAATGCTTACTTCCTTGACCACGATGACGGTGCAGTTTACTTCAATGTCTTGAACAATGGTATTCCTTTCCTGACAGGAAATGAACGCCTTAAAGGTTCGCACTCAATGGCTTGCTATCATTCAATCGAATTAGCTTTCTTGTCGGCGGTTTATATCAACCTCCTGCACACTAAACAGCCACTTGATTTGTATTTTAAACCAATGGCAAATGCTTTTGAAGGTTCAAATACATTGCATGTACAGCCTGATATTTTGCCGAAAGGCAGTTGCAAGATTGAATCTGTTGAAATTGACGGCAAGTCTTGGTCTTACTTCGACGCAGAAAACTTCACAGTTAAACTGCCCGATATTGAAGGCGATTACCGTCCAAAAATCAAAGTAAGAATTGTAGCTTGTTAGTTGAATTTTAGGCTTTGGATTGACATATTAGGCTACTTGTGAAGGAGATAGAATTATGGCGACATATGTACAAGAAATAGGCGAAATCAGCAAAATAAAATTGCACGGACACATTGACGCGTCAATCGCGCCGGCTTTAATGGAAGAACTTAAGCCTTTAATTGCCGACAAAGACAAAGTAAAAAAATTAGTCTTCGACGCGACAGACCTTGAATACATTGCCTCTGCAGGTATTCGTGCAGTAGTTTTTGCTAAACAGAAACTCGGCGGCAATGTTGAAGTCTTCTTGGTTGGTGCAAATGAAACTATCCTTGATGTTTTCAAAATGACAGGTATTGATAAATTTTTGACTATTCAAGATAGCTTCGAGGGGTGAAGCTATGCTTAAAGATGTGGCATTCCCTGCCGTGCGTGAAAAACTGCCTGAAATGCTAGATTTGCTTAGCAATGAAGTTGATCCGCATATTCTGCAAGATAAGTGGCGTAACAGACTGCGCGTTTGTTTTGAAGAAATTTTAGTCAATATTTGCGACTACAGCGGCTCCGACAAGCTATATATTTCCTGTGAACTTATCAATAACAACACTTTCCGATTTGAATTTTCGGACGACGGCATGCCTTACAATCCACTTGAAGAAGCACCGGAAGTTGATGTTGACGCAGGTATTGATGAACGCAGAATTGGCGGTTTGGGAATTTTCCTGTACACCACGATTATGACTAAAATGGAGTACAACTATTCCAACGGCAGGAATCACTTGATTGCGCTTAAAGAGTTTAGTTGCGAGGAAGTGGATTGATTTGCGAAATAAAGTTGGCGTTTTAATTGAAAGCGACTTTTATGAACCTGAAATTGAATACTACAAAAAATGCTTTAATCGCGCAGGTTTGGAAGTCCATTTTTTAACCAGACTTTGGGGCAACGATAAGTTGACTTTTAAAGGACACGAAGAACGCGAAGAGTTTGTCTGCAATGAAAGTTTTGAAAATGTCAATTTAAGTGAATATGCGGCGGTTATTATTCCTGCCGGTATGGTTGCGGACAGATTGCGCTACACTGAAGATATAAATAAACTTCCGCCGGCGTGTGAGTTTTTGAAAAAATGCTTTGCAGACAAAAATATCATCAAAGGCATAATTTGTCACGGAGCATGGCTTATGGCTCCGATTGCTGAACTTGTGCGCGGCAGGAAAATGGTTGTACATAATAACCTGCTTGGCGACGCAAAGTTGATGGGCATAAATTATGTCAATGAAGATATTGTTGTGGACGGCGATTTAGTTTCAGGACGCACAGGCGGCGAACATGTTGCTTTTGCGCAAAGAATTATCGCGCTGATTCATTGCAATGATGTTTTTAGTTCGCTGACAAGCAGAATAGATACTCTGGAGCGTCGAATAGTTGCTCTGGAAAAAAATCAAAATGCGTGTACCGCCTTAGGGCGTTCACATAATAATAACACAACTAATGGAGGTAATAATAGTATGGCAAAGGTTTTAATCATTGCGACCAACTATGGTTCTTGGGCAGAAGAACTTCAGGCTCCTTGGGACGCTTGCAAAAAAGCAGGCTTTGAGGTGACACTTGCAACACCGCAAGGCAAAAAGCCACTTCCGTTTAAAATCAGTGTCGATCCTGATTTTGTTGATCCTGTTCAAAAAGTCAAGACCAATCCGGATTGGGTTTGCAAACGTTGCAAAGAACTTTTGGACGGCGATGAATGGGCACATCCTAAAAAATTCACTGAAGTCGATATGAAAGACTTTGATGCAATCGCAATGACAGGCGGACCCGGCGCAAACCTTGATATGGCAAACTGCTGGGAATTGCACAAACTCATCATGGACGCTTACAAGTCCGACAAAATTATTGCTGCTCTTTGTTACACGGTTTCTACACTCGTTTTCTGCCGCGATCCTGAAAATGATTACAAATCAATCATTTACGGCAAGAGAGTTACTGCTCATCCGCGTGCTTGGGATTTCTATGGTCCTGGTATGGCAATGGTTTATGAGCTTTATGGCGCAACCGAAGACAATCATGGCACAGATGTTATTACACCTGGTTTCCCTTGGCCTGTTGAAGATTTGGTTCGCGACGCTGTTGGTCCTAATGGTGCTTGCATTGCGCGTATCAATGCCAGCCGCGAAGATCCGCAGGTTTATTATGACCACCCCTTCATCACCGGTACTTCAGTTGAATCTTCAATCGCATACGGTGATTTGCTTGTCAAAGTTTTGAAAGAACGCGGACTTTGATTTAATTAAATCAGTTGTTAATTGTTAATGCGTAATGGACAATGGACAATGGGTTTTCCGTTTTCCATTGTCCATTTTTCAATTGAATGGAGATGATTTTGTGGATGTAAATACAGCGATAGTTAAAGCGTTGGAGGAAATAGGCGTTGATCATGTGTTCGGTGGCTCAGGACAAGTCAACGCGTCCATGCTTTTGGCTTTGAATAAATCAGACAAGATAAAAACAATTATAATTCAGAATGAACAGGCAGCATCATTTATGGCGGCAGGTTACGCCATGTTCAGCGAAAAGCTGGGCGTATGCTTTGCAACACTTGGACCGGGCGCATTTAATTTGTTTAGCGGCTTGGCAGTTGCCTATTCAGATTCAATACCAATGATAGCGATAACAGGCTATACCTCAGCAAAAATGCGTGGCAAAGGTGCGCTTAATGAAAGTAGCGGCTTATCCAGAACGCCAAATTTGCAAGCAATGTTTGCGGCGACAACTAAAAAAGCTGTCATACTTGAAGATCCAAAATATTTAATTCCGACGCTTGAGGAATTGATTTACACGGCTTTTGAAGGCAGACCCGGCCCTGTCAGCTTGCAAATTCCGAAAGATGTAACAATTGCTGAAATACCAAAATATCGCTCGCTGAATATTGGCGTGCCGAAAGTTTTGGCTGAAGATAATCTGACTGAGGAATTTTGCAAAGGTTTTGCTGAAAAACTTAACTCCGACAATAAGCCAATGCTGTTGGTTGGTTATGGTTGTATTCGCAGTGGTGCGAAAGATGTTTTGGAAAAGCTGATTAACAAATGGCAAATACCTTTTGCAAGCACAATGGACGCTAAAGGCTACATTTCGGAAGACAATCCGCTGTCTATGGGCATTTTTGGTTCAACAGGTGATCCTGGCGCGAATGAATACTTCCAAAACAGCAAGGCATTGTTGGCGGTTGGTAACTGCTTTGCTGAAAATGCGACTTTCAGTTTCAATCCGAACTTGATGGACGGCAAAACTCTTTTCCACATTAACATTGACAGGCACGAAATTGACAAGGTTTATGCAAGTGATTACAGGCTTGTCAGCGACGCTACACCTGCGCTTGAAAATCTGGTTGCGTATCTTGAAAAAAATAATGTACCTGCCTTGCCGCAAAATTATGCTGTTAAAAAACGCCACCATGAAGCTGACATTCCGGAGTTCAGCAATGGCAAAATGCATCCAGCCTATTTGGTTAAGCTGATTTCTAAGCAGTTGCCTGAAAACGCTATTATCATGGGCGACGCAGGTTCAAATATGCTTTGGCTTAGTGAATATTTGCATTTAAATAAAAATCAGTGGTATCAAAATCCGGGCAGTTTTGGACCTATGGCAAGCGATGTTAATGGCTCAATCGGCGTTAAGTGTGCCAATCCCGACAGACCGGTTATTTGTGCTTGTGGCGACGGTGATTATTTAATGGCAGGTTTTGAACTTTTGACTTGCGTTAAGAATAAAATTCCGGTCATTTATATTATCTTCCACAATAATGACTTTAATGTTATTAAAAAGTTCTTGCTGGCGAATTTTGGTGAACAGGCTTTTATGGATATTTATAATCCTGACTATGTTAAATATGCAGAGGCTTGTGGTGCTAAGGCTTGGCAGGTTAAAAATGGCGCAGAGTTTGAGGCGGCTTTTGCCGAAGCTTTGAAGTTGAATCAACCTTGCATTATTGACGCTATTGTTGATAGTGATGTTTATCCGACAATGTCGATTTCTAAAACCTGAGGTGAAAAAATGACAGTTACAGTTGAAAGAGATGACAATGTAAAAATAATCGCGCTGGACGGACAGCTTGATGTTGCAACTTCAGATAAGACGCGCGAAGATGTTTTGGCGTTGCTTGAATCTAAACCGACAGTTATCAATATGTCGAAAGTTACCTATGTTTCAAGCAGTGGCTTGCGCAGTTTGCTTATGATAGCCAAAAGCGCGAAGTCAAAAGGCGTACAAGTTATTTATGCCGGAACCTGTTCGGAAGTGCTTGATGTTTTTGAAATGACAGGCTTTATAAAAATGCTTAAATGCGTGCCGACAATGGCTGACGCGCTGAAGGAGTTGGGGGAATAAATGCGCATTGATACACACCCGACAGATACTTATGGCGATTTTAAAATCAGACCTGGCTTGTTTTTGGCTAATGGTTCGCACATTGTACCGGGCGGCGTAAATTTTTCTGTCTACTCCGACGGCGCAAAGAGCGTTGAACTTGTGCTTTACCATTCGCAGGAGAAAGAGCCTTTTGCAGTGATACCATTTCCTGAAAACTACAGAATTGGCAGTGTTTTTGCAATGGTAGTTTTTGATTTGGATTATGAAAATTTGGAATATGGCTTTCGCGTGGACGGTGAATATGACTTTAAGCGCGGCTTTGCTTTTGACAAGACAAAGACATTGCTGGATCCTTATGCAAAGGTTATTTCCGGTCGTGATGAATGGGGCGTTGAGCCGGATTGGTCTAATAAATTTCAATATCGCAGTAAGGTTACGCTTGATGATTTTGATTGGGAAGGCGATACGCCGCTTAAAACTTCGCAGAAGGAATTGATTATTTATGAAGCGCATGTACGCGGCTTTACTAAAGATGAAAGTTCTGGCGTGAAATTTAAAGGAACCTACGCAGGTATGGTTGAAAAAATACCTTACTTGAAGGAACTTGGCATAACTGCAATTGAGCTTTTGCCTATTTTTGAATTTGATGAATTTGAAGGTGCGCGTGAATACAATGGGCAAAAGCTGATGAACTACTGGGGCTATAGTACAGTTGGATTTTTTGCGCCGAAAGCCGGTTATGCGGCAAGTGGCAAATATTCCATGCAGGTTGATGAATTTAAAAATCTTGTTAAGGAAATGCATAAAGCCGGCATTAAGGTTATTCTTGATGTTGTTTTCAATCACACAGCCGAAGGCAATGAACATGGTCCTTACATTTCGTTCAAAGGCTTGGACAATAAAATGTACTATATCCTCACGGCGGACGGTTACTATTACAACTTTAGTGGCTGTGGTAATACTTTGAATTGCAACAATCCAATTGTGCGTAATATGATTTTGAGTTGTCTGCGCTACTGGGTTTCTACTTACCATATTGATGGTTTTAGGTTTGATTTGGCGGCGATACTTAGTCGTGATGCATTTGGTGCGCCTATACCTAATCCGCCACTTCTGGAGAGTTTAGCATTTGATCCTGTGCTTAAGGATGCAGTTTTGATTGCTGAAGCTTGGGATGCCGGTGGGCTTTATCAAGTTGGCAGTTTTCCAAACTATGGTCGCTGGGCTGAATGGAATGGCAAATATCGTGACGACTTGCGCAAATTTCTTAAAGGCGAAAGTGGTAAGGCTGAATGTATGACTTATCGCATTTTAGGTTCTGAAGATATTTATAATCGCTCTTGGCGCGGTGATACTGCTTCTGTGAACTTTGTTACCTGCCACGACGGCTTTACGCTTTATGATTTGTTCAGCTACAATGACAAGCACAATGAGGCTAATGGCTGGGGTGGTTCTGACGGTGGCAATGACAATGACAGTTGGAACTGTGGCTGGGAAGGCGATTTTAATTTGCCGGACGATATAAAATATCTTCGCCACAAGATGATTAAAAATGCAGTTGCTATTTTGATGATGTCACTGGGCGTGCCTATGATTCTTGCCGGTGATGAGTTTGGCAATACGCAATTTGGTAATAACAATCCTTACTGTCAAGATAACAAAATTTCTTGGCTTGATTGGAATGGTCTTGAAAAAAATCAAGATTTGTTCAGGTTCTTCAAGAAGGTTATTGAGTTGCGTAAAAGTCACCCAGTGCTTATGCGTCAATCAACAGCTACGCCTTATGGCTATCCAATGTACAGCACGCATGGCACAAATGCTTGGCAGTTTGATTCTTCGCCGGAAAGTCGTGTTATTGGTGTTTTGTTTGCAGGTAAGACTGCGGACGGCAAAGATGATTTTGTTTATTTAGGTATCAATGCGCATTGGGAAAGTCACGGTGTTTGGTTGCCGGGACTGCCTCAAAATCTCAAGTGGCAGGTTGAAGTTAATACCGACCTTGCTGAAAATGCTGTTTATGATACGCCTGTCGAACTGGATTCAGCGCAACAGTTTATGCTTGGTGCGCGTAGTGTTATTATTTGTACTTCGAAAGGAGCTAATTAAAATGCCTGCTATTAAAATAAATTCAATTGCGCTTGCCGAGTCGCAAAAAAAAGTTCTGGCTAAAAAATATGTTGAGATTTTTTCCGAAATAACCAATGTACCTAAAGACAGAGTTTATATTTTTTTTGATGGCTATGAACTTGAAGATGTTGGAACTGCAGGAATCAGATTCAGCGAACACCAGGGCAAGGCTTGGAGTAAGTTTAATGAAGATGAATGGTCAAAAGATCCTGCAATAGTTGAGAAGATTAAAAAGGCGATGGAATGATGAACGCATTACAGGCTATTATGACGCGTCGCAGTACGCGAAGTTATAAATCTGACGCTTTAGAACCTGAAAAATTACAACAGATTATTGATGCAGGAAGATATGCGCCGAGTGGCGGCAATAATCAATCTTGCCACTTTATTGTTGTTCAGAAGCCTGAAGTTTTGGCTAAGTTGGCAAAAATGGTTGAAAATGCTTTTGCTAAAATGGAGATTACGCCTGAGACTTATTCCAGCTTGAAGATGTCGATTCAGCTTTCAAAAAAAGGTGGCTATGTTTTTCACTACAACGCGCCTGTTTTGATTATAGTTGCAAATAAGCAAAACTATGGCAACAATATGGCTGATTGTGCGGTTGCTGTGGAGAATATGCTGATTGCGGCGAACAGTTTAGACTTGGGTAGTTGTTGGATAAATCAGCTAAATTGGTTGACTGAAGATGAAAATATTTTGCCTTACTTGCGTGAACTTGGGCTTAAAGATGATGAGCGTGTTTATGCGTCATTGGTTGTTGGTTATGCTAAGTCTGATTTGCCTAGTCGTGAACCACTGCCGCGCAAAGGCAATGAAGTTACTTTTGTTTAGGAGGTTTGATTACTATGATGGTATATCACAACAAAATTGAAAAGAAAGAAATCAATCCGGGCGTTGTATTTCAGTATCTTGGTAAAGGCGAGTTGATGAATGTTTTTCATTGGAATATGGCTGCCGGTTCAAAAGTTGAAATGCACACGCACGAAAGTGAGCAATTTGGTTACTGCATTAAAGGCGGCTTTATTATTGTTGAGGACGGCAAGGAGTATGAAATTGGAGCCGGCGACGCATATTTCATTGCGCCGAATGTGCCACATTCATTTGTTGCAGTTGGTGACACAGAAGCTATTGATGTTTTCAATCCAATTAAAAGTCCAATTCCTGACGGCAGGGAGGCTTAAAAATGCGTTTTGAAGTAACTGAAGATATTGTTCACGACAACAGGACAGGTTTGGATTGGGAGGTTAAATCCTGCGACAGTTCCAGCGACAGATTTTTTCAAAAGCAGTGGACTTGGGAGGAGTTCAATAAGCAATATATTGATATGCTGAATGAGGAAAAATTTGCAGGTTTTACTGATTGGCGCGTGCCTTCGAAAGATGAATTGCGCAGTTTGATTGACTATCGCAGTATCAATCCTGCATATAATGCAGATATTTTTAAAAATTTGTTGGCAGATGATTATTGGTGCGGCGTTAGTTATGGTTTGCGTGCTGATTGTGGTTGGGTTATCAATCTGAATCTTGGTTCGGCGACTGCTAAAAACAAGGCGTTGAAGTCTTGCTGTATGGCGGTGCGTGGTGAAAATAAAACTGCAAATAACGACAGGTTTGTTGATAATGGTGACGGCACTATTACAGATAAGGTTTGCGGTTTAATGTGGCAGAAGGCGCAACCTGAGTGCAAAAGCTATATTGAAGTTCAAGAAATGCTTAAGGATTTTGAATTGGCAGGGCATAGAGATTGGCGACTTCCTACAATGCACGAACTGAACACAATTTTTGATGAAAGTTACAGCGGCAAGAGTTTTTATTTCGAGGCGTTTGAAAGTGATAAATTGCAGCCGCCGATTTTGCAGCATATTACAGCTAATATTTTTGGTGATACCTATGTTTGGGTTACTAACTTTAATTTTGGTTATGACGGCTATTATGCTGAAAAGACAATGCCGCTGTGCTACAGGTTGGTTAGAACAATTAACGCAGACACTGAAGATAATTTTCAAATTCCTGCAAGTGGTCAAGCTGAACTTTACAGTGCGGAAGGCGAGGTTAAATCTGTCAATCCTGAACTTAGCAAAACAAGTTTCATTATGAGCGATGGTTTTGTTACTGATACAAAGACAGGTTTGAATTATGCAAGAATCACGCCGGACAAAATGACTTTTGATGAGGCGACGGCTTATGTTAAGCAGATGAACGATAATTTTTATGGTGGGCGCAATGATTGGCGTTTGCCGTCTGCCGATGAGTTGCGTTTTATTGTTGATTACAGCGGCAAGTCGCCGGCAGTTTTTGGACAATTTATCGGCGTTATTAAGCCAGATTTTTATTGGACGCGTGAGAAAGTTCAGTCGCGTGCTTGGTCGTTATATTTTGGTTATGGCTGTGTTGTTCCAATTGATAATATGCGCAAAAGCTACTTCATTGCGGTTAGTGGCGGCAAGGTTAATCTGGATGATAAAACTGAGTCGCGCTATGAAATTGAAGATGAGGTTGTGACTGATAAATTTACAGGCTTGATGTGGCTTAGGGCTGAATTGTCACTTATGACAGTTGCTGAGGCTGAAAAATACCTTGCTGAAAATAAACCTGCAGGTTACAGTGATTGGCGTATTCCTGAAATGAAGGAACTTTCGACGCTTGTACGTCGCACAGATGTTACTGGTCATTGGTTTGATGAGGAACTGTTTCCTGATGTTTATCGTGCGCCCGGAATATTTTATTTAGCGCGTGAAACTTTCAATGGTATGTTTAACTGGGGAATTAATGTTAAGACTGGTTACGACGGCTATTATGCAGACAGATTTGCAGGTAAGTACAGAGTTAAGCCGGTTAGAAATGTAGGGAGTTGGTAAAGTGAAAAATATTTTGATTATTTCTGGGCACCCCGACTTGAAGACTTCAAATGCAAATAAGGCTATAATTGAGCGTTTTGAGCAGATTTTGCCTGAAGCTGAAATACGCAAGCTTGATGAATTGTATCCTGACTACCAAATTGACATTAAAGCTGAACAGGCTGCGCTTGTAAAGGCTGATGTTATTGTTTTTCAATATCCGATACATTGGTATAGTGTACCTGCGCTTTTAAAACTCTATATTGATAAGGTTATGGAGCATAGTTGGGCTTATGGTTCAAAAGGCAATGCACTTAAAGGCAAGAAATTTATTGCATCAATGACAGTCGGCGGTGGATTTGACCATTATCAGCACGACGGCAAGGTTGGTTATACTATTGAGGACTTTAGTGCGTTTATTAAGCGTTACTGCACTACCTGCAAAATGGAGTTTCAAAAGCTTTTCTGTACATATCGCGCTAATTATATTCCTGGAGTTACGCCGCCTGAATATTATGCTGAGCTTGTTGAAAAATGTCATAAGCACGCTGAGGAAGTTGCCGAGTTTATCAAGGGGTTATGAGGTTCAGCGATGAAGATTTTAGCTTTTAACGGAAGTGCCAGGAAAATTGGCAACAGCATGAAACTTTTGACAGAGGCAGTGCGTGGTGCAACTGACGCCGGTGCCGAAGTTTCAATTGTTCAGCTTTATGAAATGAATTTTAAAGGCTGCAGGAGTTGTTTTGGTTGTAAGCGTCTTTCGCCGCTTTATGGCAAAGGTTGTATTCAGAAGGACGACTTTACGCCTGTTATGCAAGAAATGTTGAATGTTGACGCTTGGATTTTTGCTTCGCCAATTTATATGGGGCATACCTCAAGCAGTTTGAGTGCGCTTTTGGAGAGGTTTCATTTTTCGCACTTGAATTATGACTCGCACGAAAAAATGGTTAGCCGTGATTATCCAAGCATTTTTTTGTACAGTATGAACGGCAACAGCGATTTTATGCATAAAAATGGCATTGAGCATGCTTGTCAATATGACGCTTTTTTAATGGAAGAGGCGTTTGGTTCTTGCGAGTGGATGATTGCAAATAGCACTTTGCAGTTTGAAGATTATAGCAAATATCATACAGCGGCAGTGCCGGTTGAGAAGAAGACGCAGTTTAGCAGTATTCAGTTTCCGAAAGACTTGCAGCGTGCTTATGATTTAGGTAAAAATTTAGTCAGTAAGATTAGTTATGAACAGTGATAGAGTATTGAAAGTCTATATGGACAAGGTTTTCAAGGATTATATGCTGCCGGATAGGTTTCCGCTGATTGCAGTATCTACATTTTTTGCTGGATATTTTTTTGGCTCGGACGGTCTGGCAGCTTTTTCCTATGTTTTGCCGATATATTTTTTGTTTATTGTTTCAGGTTACGCCGTGAATTTTGGTGCGTTTACTTTGTCAATTCAGGCAGTGGCTAAATCTCAAACCGAAGTTGCAAGAAAATATTCAAGCATGGCTTTATTTTTGTCGGTTGTGACAGCTTTAGTTTTGTTTTTGGCATTGAATATTTTTTTTGAGCCGTTGCTTGAGTTTTTGCTTGTGCCGGAGCAGCTATATGAACTTGTTACGCTGCATGGGCGGGCTATGATTTTTGTCGGCTTTTTGTTGGTTTTGTCGATTTATATCTTGCAGTTTTTAAAATTAGTCGGCTTGCAAAGTCAACTGCGCTTGATTTATAAAGTTATGCTGGTTATGAACGCGGCGATTATTTATTGCTTGATAGCTTTTTTGGATTTTGGCATTGAGGCAATTTCAATCGGCATGGGATTTTCAACGCTGTTTTGCATTTTGTTTGAAGGTACAAGGCTTTATAAAATTGTTGGAAAGAATTTGTTTGCGCCTATTAAACTTCAAGAAATATCGCTACTGAAAATTTTAAAAGCCGGCAGTGCGCTTACTTTAAGCAAGATATTCAGTCTGTCGCAGATTGTAATTTACAACTTTTTTATGTATCACGCTTTTGGCGTTGAAGGCGTTGCTTGCTTTGCGATACTTCAAATTGCAATTCGAATCAGTCGCACAGGTTCCGGCATGACACTTCAACCAATTACGCCGATTTTGACTATTGAGTACGAAGATAAAAATTTGCCGGCGATTTGGCTTTTATTCAAAACTGCCATTAAGCGCGCGTTGATTTTTGCTGTCATTTTTACTGTCGCGCTGGGCTTTTTTGCTGATAAATTTACGCAAAATCAGGCAGCTGTTGAGGCTTTGAACATTTATGCTATCAGCCTGATTCCGGCTTATTTCAACGCTTTAATGTTGACTTTTTATCTGACGCTGGGTCATACCAAATTTGCTAATCTTCTGGCTTTTATGCGTTCATTTGCCTTACTTATTATTTTCCTGCTTTGGGCTTATGCTTTCAATACAAGCCTTGTTTGGTGGAGTTTTCTTTTTGCTGAACTTACTACACTGCTTTTGATTTTCATTGGCGCAATTTTTATGCAAAATCGCTATCAACTAAAAACACCTCTGCTTATCAATCTGACGCACTTTAAACCGACTTTGTACTTCGGCGTTGATAGAAATAATCCAACTCTGCCTGACTTGCCTAACAATTTCAATTCTGCTTGCTTACACATCTTGGAAATCAGCCGAGCGGCTGACACTAATAAAAATAATCTGACTGCTTTTCAAATCACCGGCAACAAAATCATTGCACGCAGCTTTGGCAAATTACTTGTCGACTTGCACAACAAATCGCGTTTCAATTTAAAATTTGTTTTGGGACTTAATAATTTTTACATGGAGGTTTCTGAAAATGAAAAATTTTAAATCTACTAAGAAATATGCCGCTCTGTCCTCTGCCATTTTAGCTTTTGTCGCTTCGGGGCTTAATCCTGCTTTGGCGGCTGATGAAATTCAAGTTCAAGGCGGCTCCGAAGGCAATCTTTCCACTGCTGTCAATTCCGGCACTATAAATGCCGAATCGCAATTTGATTATGTTAAATACTCTGCCGCTGTTTCTATCGGCTACAACTGGAATAGATCTATTTTTGCTTTTGCTGCGTTGACTCCTGATACCGGCGAATTTGCCGGCTATTCCAATTTACAAGCTGCTAATTATGCTTACTTAGTCAATAATGGCATCATCAATTTGCATTATAAAGATTTTGTCAGTCAGTACGCCGACCAGCTTGATACTGCCGGTGACAGTTCCAAGACTTATGACAATTTATTTGGTTGGGGTGTTTGGGCTGGTGAACATTCTACCATTATTAACAATGGCGTTATCAATTTTTATTATGATGAAACTGATACTGCGGCGACATATGGACTTTTTTCGCACCCGATGTATGTTAATGATAATTCAACAATGATAAATAATGGTGTTGTTCGAGTTACCGGCAATGGTTCAATTGGTGCTCAGGTGCGTGGTCTTACCACTGAACACAGCAATGTTACAAATATAAA
>CAJOPJ010000203.1 GCA_905236325.1 uncultured Selenomonadaceae bacterium | reverse complement strand
ATTGCAAGAAATACACAGCTTTACATTCAGGACGAAACTTCAGTTTGTAAGATTATCGATCCTTGGGGCGGTTCTTACTACGTCGAGGCTCTTACAAATGAGATTATTCGTCGTGCTTGGGCGCACATTCAAGAAATTGAACAACTCGGCGGTATGTCAAAAGCTATTCCTACGGGCTTGCCGAAAATGCGTATTGAGGAAGCGGCGGCACGTCGTCAAGCAAGAATTGATTCCAACAATGAAACTATTGTCGGCTTGAATAAATTCAGACTCGACAAGGAAGATCCGCTCGAAATTTTGGCTGTCGATAACACTGCAGTTAGAAATGCACAGGTTGAACGCCTTAACAAACTCCGCGCTGAACGCAATGAAGATGATGTCCGCGCCGCACTTGAGGCTATCACAAAGGCGGCTGAATCGCGTGAAAATGGCAACTTGCTTGAGGCTACAGTTGAGGCGGCTAGAGTCCGTGCATCGCTTGGCGAAATTTCCGACGCTGTCGAAAAAGTCAGCGGTCGCTATCAAGCTACAATTCACACAATCAGCGGCGTTTACTCCAGCGAATTTAAAGACAAATCCGCGCTTGAAAAAAATCATGTCTTGGCTGATGAATTTGAAAAACTTACAGGTCGCCGTCCAAGAATTTTTGTTGCAAAGATGGGGCAGGACGGTCACGATCGCGGACAGAAAGTTATTGCGTCAAGTTTTGCTGACATGGGCTGGACTGTCGATGTTGGTCCTCTGTTCCAAACACCTGCAGAAACTGCGCAAGATGCTGTTGATAATGATGTCGATATGATAGGCTTTAGCAGCTTGGCGGCAGGTCACAATACATTGTTGCCGGAATTGGTTGACGAACTTAAAAAACTCGGTCGCGAAGATATTATGGTTGCTATCGGTGGCGTTATTCCTGTTCAAGATTATGATCACCTGTACAAGAGCGGCGCAGTTGCAATTTTCGCACCTGGAACCAATATTCCGGAAGCCGGTATCAAACTTTTGAACTTGCTTATCGAACGCGAAAAGGCTTGATTAAACTTGAATAAAAATTTTTAATCCTGTCGAAAGGCAGGATTTTTTTTTGGAGGAAATTATGGCTACAATTTCAGTTTTGATTATCGCGCGTAATGAAGAAAAAAATATTTCAGATTGTCTCGACAGCGTGAAAAATTTTGCTGATGAAATTATTGTTATTGATGATTTTAGCACTGACAGGACTGTTGAAATTTGCAAAAATCACGGCGCAAAAATTTTTCAACGCGCTTTGGAAGGCAATTTTGGCGCACAAAAAAATTTTGCAATTGAACAGGCATCTTGCGATTGGATTTTTATTATTGATGCCGACGAACGCGCAACGCCCGAACTTGCCGCCGAAATTAAAAAAATTGTCGCTGAGGACAATAAAAAATTTGCTTGGAAATGCGCAAGGCTCAGTTGTTTTTTTGGAAAATATTTGCGTCACGGCGGCTGGTTCCCCGATTATGTAACAAGACTTCTACCGCGTATTGGAACTTCAGTTCAAGGCTTAGTGCATGAAAAAATTATTCACTCCTGCGTTGAAAAAAAAATCAGCACCGACAAATATTTAATTCATCACACCTACCGCAACTGGGAAAATTATTTTAGCAAAATGAACAACTATTCCGCGCTTATGGCAAAAAAAATGCACGACGAAGGCAAAACTGCAAATTTCCTTGATATTATCGGGCGACCTTGCTGGGCGTTTTTAAGAATGTATATTTTGCGAGGCGGATTTTTGGACGGCTTGCTTGGTTTTGTTATGGCGGCTTTTAACAGCGTTTATGTTATGCAAAAATATGTTAAACTTTATTATCTTGGCAAATAATCGACAGTAAGAAACTTTTTCCACTTTCAATTTGTAAATAAAAATGTTAAAATGAATTATAACTGAAAAAATTTTCTCAACTGGGAGTGATTTATAAATGAAAATTGCTTTAGCAAAACAAATGCACGAAATTGACGATGCGGCGATAAATGATTTTGGATTGCCTGAATTGGCGTTAATGGAAAGTGCAGGACACAGAGTTTCAGTTGCGACAGAAAAAGTTTTGCGCGGCGTGGATAAAAAAAGCATTTGCATTTTGGCAGGAAGTGGAAATAATGGCGGCGACGCATTGGCAGCAGCAAGATATTTGTCAAATCTAAATGCACGCGTGAAGATTTTTTTAGTCGGCAACAAGGCACATAGAACAGCGTCGCTTAATGTTCAAATGCAAATTTTGCGTTCAATGGGCGTTGAAATTCAGCAACTTGACAGCGACAGAGCTTGGGAAAGGCTTCAAGTTACGCTGAGATTTTCTGACGCAGTAATTGACGGCATTTTAGGCACAGGATTTTTAGGCGAACTTCGACCTTCGGCATTGCGATTGATT
>CAJOPJ010000202.1 GCA_905236325.1 uncultured Selenomonadaceae bacterium | reverse complement strand
TGTAAAATGGTTTATGACAAAAAACTTATCGGTCGCTATGTTTTATTGCGTTCAATAACTGAGGACGACGCGCAATTTTCAATGGAAATCCGGCAGGACAAAGAAAAAACAAAATTTCTGCATCAAGTTGAGCCGAATCTTGAAAAACAAATTGCTTGGATAAAAAGGCAACGCACTGCCGGAGGTGATTATTTTTTTATTGTCGAAAGTTTGGACGGCAAAAAAATTGGCACTGTCGGAATTTATAATATTGAAAACAAAATTGGTCAGCTTGGGCGAATTTTGATGGTTGGCAATCCATTTCAAAGTTTTGAGGCGGCAATTTTGGCTGTAAAATTTGCTTATGAAATTTTAAAACTTGATTCGATTCGCGGCGATGTTCAAGTTGAAAATGTTGCGTCGGCGAATTTAAACAAGGCAATGGGTTTTCATTGCGGCGAAAAAATTTTTGACGCTGAATTTGACAGATATTTTAATTGGTGGACATCTTATGCGGCTGAATTTCCAAAGTTTGAAGCCGAAGTTAAAAATTTAATTTATCGCGATTGAAAGGAAGATTTTTACATGGAAATCAGAAATAAAGTTATAGAAATAATTGCAAATACGCTGAATTTGCCGGCTGAAAAAATTTCTGAAAACACTGCGATTGGCGATTTTGAAGAATGGGATTCATTCCGCCACATACAAATTATTGCTGAAATTGAAAAAAATTTTGGCTTTAAATTCAAAACTGAAGAAATGATTCAGCTGGCTGGAAAAGTCGGCGAAATTATCAAAGCGACTGAGCAAAAATTGTAAAATCTTTACAAAAAAAATTAAGCAAAAAATAACGCGCCTTTAGCGCGATTTTTTTTATTAACAAACTAAGGTTGGTGCGATTGGCGCGATTCGAACGCGCGACCTACTGCTTAGGAGGCAGTTGCTCTATCCAACTGAGCTACAACCGCACAACGCCGTGATTATAACATAAAAAATTTTTTTTGCAAATTGTAGTTAAATTTTCCACTTAACGCCTTGCGGAGTATCCTCAATAGTAATACCAATATCTTTAAGTTCGTCGCGGATTTTGTCAGCTTCAGTCCAATTTTTGGCAGCGCGTGCGTCTTGTCGAATTGAAATTACCAAGTTAATCAATTTTTCGACAAGTTCGGAATTTGCAGCGACTTCTTCAGCCTCAATATTTTCAAAAATTCCGATTGTCGATGCCATATCGGTAAAAACTTCAGAAACGCGCATAATCATATAAGCATCGGTTCCGCGCGGCGAAATTTTTCCTGCGATAAAATCATTGTAGTAGCTGTTTACATCGCGCGAAAGTTCAAACATATGACTGATTGCAAGCGCAGTGTTGAAGTCATCATTCATTGCGTCATCAAAAGCTGAATACAAACGCTCGGCAAGTTCAACTAAGCCGCCGGCTTGTGACATAGAAACCATTGGATTTTTTCCGCCTTTGACAAATTCATCAGCCTCAATTTTTGCAACCAAGAAATTTAAATTGTCGTAGGAATTTTTCAAGCGATTGTAAGCAACTTGAGCTTCTTGAACGCGTTCTTCGCTAAAATCAAGCGGACTGCGGTAATGTGTTTGCAACAGGAAGAATCTGACGACTTCGCCGGAATATTTTTTTAAAATGTCTGCTATGGTGAAAAAATTTCCTGTGGACTTCGACATTTTTTCATTGTTGATTGTAATAAAGCCATTGTGTACCCAATACTGTGCAAAACAATGTTCATCGCCGATAGCGGCTTGAGATTGAGCAATTTCATTTTCATGGTGTGGAAAAATCAAATCGCTGCCGCCGCCGTGAAAATCAAATTTTTCGCCAAGATATTTCAGCGACATTGCCGAACATTCAATATGCCAGCCGGGACGACCTTTACCCCAATAACTTTCCCAAGCAGGTTCGCCGGGCTTAGCAGATTTCCAAAGCGCAAAATCCATTGGATGGCGTTTTCTGTCATCAACTTCAACGCGTGCGCCGGCTTGCATATCTTCAACTTTTCTGCCGCTGAGTTTGCCATAGCTTTCATCTTTTTCAACGCTGTAAAAAACATCGCCATTATCAAGTTTATAAGCAAAACCTTTATCAACCAAAGTTTTTATCATTGCGATAATGTCGTCCATATTTTCGGAAACCTTTGGATACAAGTCAGCAGGTTGAACATTCAGCGCATTCATAACTTTGAAGTAGTCTTTAATGTAGCGTTCTGAAATATCCTTCCAAGTTACGCCTTCACGATTGGCAGCGGCAATAATTTTGTCATCAACATCTGTAAAATTTTGAATGTAGCGAACTTTATAGCCCTGCCGATTAAAATATCTTCTGATAACGTCCCAAGTTACAAATGGTCTTGCATTTCCAATATGCGGCGTATTATAAGGCGTAACTCCGCAACAATAAATGCTGACTTCGCCTTTTACCAGCGGCTTAAAAATTTCTTTCTGCCTTGTCATTGTATTATAAACTTGCAACATATTTTTTCCTCCTAAAAAATTTTTCCTATTATAACAAAAAAAAATAATTCCTGCGCGGAGTTTTTTTTATTTTCAGGAAAAAATTTCTGTGATAAAATTTATTATTAAAATTTTTGGAGGGATTTTTTAAATGATGAAAATAATGTTAGTGCGTCACGGTCTGACTTTTTGGAATACACTTGGCAAAATGCAAGGCAGTTCAGATGTTCAACTTTCGCCTGACGGACTTCATCAAGCACGACTTTTAGCGGCGCATTTTCCATTCCACATTGCCGACGCGATTTATTCAAGTCCACTTGCACGCGCCGAAACTACTGCAATGATTCTTGCCAATAAATTTAATTTGCATGTTCAACTTGAGCCGGATTTTAGTGAAATAAATTTTGGTGATTGGGAAGGACAAATTTTGCGCGAAATTGCAAATACAGATCCTGAAAATTTTGAAAAATTTTTTAAGCAACCCGACGCAGTAAAAATTCCAAACGCCGAAACTTTTCAACAAGCACAAAATCGCGCAATGAACGCACTAAAAAAAATAATCGCAGCGCACGATTCAGAAAAAAATTCGCACATAATAATTGTTGCACACGGCGCAATTAACCGACTGATTTTGTGTGCAATTTTGGATTTACCTATAAACAAAATGTGGCAAATTGCGCAATTCAACACAGCTGTAAATATCTTATTGCGCGAGGACGAAGATAATTTTATTGTTGAACTTATGAACAGCACTGCGCATTTGAATTAAATATTTTCCTGCAAAAAAAAATATGCTATACTTTGCAAAATTAGCTTACTTATAAAAATTTTTTCCGACAACAAACAGGAGGAATGAATTATGAATTTTGATATTGTTGATACTTTGGTTCGCGTTGCAATGGAGTCAATCAGAAATGCCTATGTTGAACACGGCGGAATTGCAGCCGGTGCTTGTGTTTTGACTTCGGACGGCACAATGTACAGTGGTTGCACAGTCGATCACCCAATCGAAAAACTTGGTTATTCAGCCGAAACAGTTGCAATGTTGCGTGCAATTTCCGACGGCAAGCGCGAATTTGATGCATTGGCAATTTGTGCTGATATTGACGGCGTTTATGTTCCCGACGAATCGACTTATCAATTTTTGCGTGAATTTGAAATTGATGAAATTATTTTGGCTGATACCGACGGCAATGTTAAAATCACGCGCCTTGATGAAATTATGCCTTACAGACCACGCCGCAGGACTTACTGACTATGAAAAAAATTTTTAACAATGATTGGGAAGATTTACTTTCAGATGAACTGCAAAAGCCTTACTATCAAGAATTGCGCAAATTTTTGATTGGTGAATATCGCACGCAAAAAATTTATCCCGATATGTTCGATATTTTCAACGCATTGCATTTTACAAGTTACGCAGATACAAAAGTTGTCATTCTTGGACAAGACCCCTACCATGAGCCAAATCAAGCGCACGGTTTAAGTTTTTCGGTTTTGCCTGATGTTCCAACGCCGCCGTCGCTTGAAAATATTTTTAAAGAACTGCAGTCAGATTTAGGTTGCAAAATTCCAAACAACGGCTACTTAAAGTTTTGGGCAGATCAAGGCGTTTTGCTGTTGAACACGGTTTTGACTGTGCGTGCGCATTTTGCAAATTCACATCGCGGTCACGGCTGGGAAAAATTCACCGACAAAATTATTTCACTCCTGAACGACCGCGAAAAACCGCTTGCTTTTATTTTGTGGGGCAAACCTGCGCGTGAAAAAAAATCAATGATTACCAATCCGGAACATTATGTAATTGAATCTGCACATCCAAGTCCGCTTTCGGCGTACAAAGGTTTTTTTGGCACGCGTCCTTTTTCAAGAGTAAACAATTTTCTGGAAATGATTGGGGAAAAGCCGATTGATTGGCAAATTCCCGACATTTAGGTAAAAAAAATGTTTGAAGACTTATTAAAAAAATTTATTGAACATGAACGCGCCGAAATTCAGAAACATAAATTTCGACTTGGCGCGATTTTTTTTGTGCTTATTTTTGTTTTGATTGTTTCATTTGCTGACTTTGACGACAGCAAAGAAATTATTTTAGCCGAAGAAACTCCGCCTGAAAAAATTGAAACGCCAAC
>CAJOPJ010000201.1 GCA_905236325.1 uncultured Selenomonadaceae bacterium | reverse complement strand
TGGTGTTTGTCAATTATAAAAGAAAGGAGAAACCGCATTCCTCCCCCGACTAAAGTCGGGAGCTTCCTGCGGCACTATTTAAGTGAATTGCAGTCGTCAACTTCGCCGTCCTGCGTAATTACAGTGCGAACCATTTTGCTGCGGTCTGCAATTTGCGGTGCGGCTTGTGCTGAAATTCCTGCAGAAAAAATCCTGCAACTAAACCTGCCGCCAACATTTTTTTTGTCAAATTTTTCATTAAAAAACCTCCCAACAGTTTTTTTTATATATCAGACTCTAGAATTTTCCACAGTCAAATTTACATTTTTTTAACAGGAACAGGACCGCGTGAAAGTGCAATCGCGCCTGTTCTTGCAATTTCCACAATTTCATAATCGCTCAAGACTTCGCAAATCGCGTCGATTTTGCCTTGACTGCCTGTAAGTTCGATAACAATATTTTCAGAAGTCACATCAACAATTTGTGCGCGAAAAATATCCACAACGCTGACTAAATCTGCGCGTGTTTCCTTAGTTGCGCGAACTTTAATCATAACCAATTCGCGTTCAATGGAGGGAGCTTTGCTTAAATTTACAATTTTAATAACATCAATCAATTTGCCCAGTTGATTAACAACTTGGTCAAGTTCATTTTCAGATTCGACGCTTACAACAATATTTATGCGCGTGACGCTCGGTTCCTCCGTGTAACCTGCCGAAATACTTTCAATATTAAATGCGCGGCGACTTATCAAGCCCGAAACATGCGTTAAAACGCCGGGCTTATTGTCAACCAACACTGCCAATAAATATTTTTGCATTTAACTTTCCACCTTCCAACTTAATTAAAACATTCTGTTTTTCCAAAAATACAACACCGCCAAACTTGAGGCGACAGTTGCAATAAAAATGACTAGCGGAAAACCATAGCTGTTGCCTTCAAACGGCACTGGAACATTCATTCCAAAAAAACTTGCAATAACTGTCGGCACAGCAATTACAATAGTTACCGCCGCCAAAAATTTCATAACCATATTTTGGTTGTTGGAAATTATCGAAGAAAAAATATCAGCCATTTGCGACAAAATTTTGCTGTACATTTCGACCATTTCACGCGCCTGCTTATTTTCGATTATGACATCTTCCAATAAGTCCTCATCCTCTTCATAAATTTCCAAAATATTTTCTAAACTGCGGCTGGTGCGAATACGCAATAATTTTTCCAAAACTGCGTCATTTGCGCGGAGGGAGGCGTTGAAGTAAGTTAAGCCTTTCTGCAATTCCATAAGTCGCAATATGTCGGAATTTCTCATGGACTGGCGCAGTTGATCTTCAATTTCCTCCGAAGTTTTATTTATTTGCCTGAGGTATCGCAAAAAAAATGTTGCCGTGCGAAATAAAATTTCAAACAAAAATTGCGTTTTTTTATAGGTGTGAAATAATCTTGCAGTGCGTTCATTGAAACTTGCGATAACCGGCGTTTCTTCCAAGCAGACTGTGATTATATATTTTTTAGTCAAAATCACTGACAGCGGCAAAGTGTCGTAAGTGTCGTAATTCTCCTCTTCATAGACAACAGGAACATTTGTCAAAATCATTATAGATTCATCTTCAACATCAATGTGCGAGCGTTCTTCATCGTCCAAGGCGGCGCGCAAAAAATCCGGCTCGACATCGCAAGCCGCGCTGACTTCTTTCAGTTCATAAGGCGTTGGATCAATTATGTTTATCCACGCGCCTTTTTCCAAAGTCTTTAGCGTCAATTTTTCTAAATGCCCTGATTCCTGTGATTTAAAAATTTCCAGCAAAATTTTCACCTACCACGCCAATTATACATTTTCAATTTCCAATTAGCAATTATTTTGTGCGAACTTCCTGCCCTGAGTGAAGTTTATTTATTCCTGCCGTTACAATTAAATCACCTGCCGAAAGTCCACGCACTTTGACAGAATTTTTTTCAAAATTTGTGGCAGAAATATTTTTCAGTTCAACTTTGCCATCTTTAACAATCCAAACTTGCGCTTGATTGCCGGTTTGATAAATTGCGCTGAGTGGTAAAATTATTTCCTGCGTTTGAAGTTGCTGTGAATCAATTTCGACAGTTGCAGTCATTCCAAGTTGAATTTTTTTTGCAGAAATATTTTGCAGTGAAATTTTTACAGGAAAAGTTCTTGAAGTTGAATCAGCAACCGGCGAAATTTCACGCACTTTGCCTTCGACAGCTTGATTGTTTGCCCAAAAAGTCACTGCGCAAGGTTGTCCAATTTGTACAGTTGAAATTTTATTTTCAGGAATGTTGACTGCAACTTCAAGTTCATCGGTTTGTGTCAAAGTCAAAACAGTTTGACCGGCGGCGACAACTTGTCCGACTTCAACATTGACTGCAGAAATTACCCCCGACGCATTTGCAGTTAAATTTGTGTAGCCGAGCGCGTTGCGGCTTTGTTCAGACTGCGCGACTGCGGCGTTGTAACTTGCAAGTGCGGAGTCATACTGTGTTTTGTATTGGTCAAGAGTTGCGGCGGCAACTGCGTTTTGATTGAAAAGTTCTGTGTAGCGTTCCAAGTTCGACTTTGCCAAATTCAACTGCGCCAATGCCGATTGAACTTGCGCATTTGCACTTCGGTTTTGTTCAACTGCATCTTTTGGATCTATTGTCAACAAAATTTGTCCTGCTGAAACTTCTTCTCCGACTTGAATATTTCGCGACAAAATTTTTCCGCCGACTTGAAAAGCTAAATTTGTTTCATAGCGACCACATACAGTGCCGGAATAACTTTCATTGTCCGCTGTCGAGGAAAAATTTACCTGTTCAACTTTCACAAGTGGCGGTTTATTTTCTGCAACTTCCTCGCCACAACCTGCAAATAAAATTCCTGCGCTTAAAATTGCTGTAAAAAAATATTTTTTCATTCCTATCCCCTAACTTCTAAACAAAATCAAGCCGCCTTTTTTATCAAAACCTGTATCCCACAACAAATCAAAATCCAACCACAAACCATAGCCATAAGACACAGCCTTAACTTTCCAATTTGCGCCGGAAATTTCATAACCTGTCAATAAAAACCAATGCCATACATAATCTTCCATTGTTGGATTTTTATGATTTAAAATCAGGCAGGGAACAGGATAGCCGTTGTCAATTTGATACTTCAAAACCAAGTGCGTCGATTCAAAATTTGCATCGCCTTCCCAACCGCGCAGTTGAATTTTATTTTCGCCCCTGTCGCGTAAAAATTTTTCAAAGCCTTCAATATAAATCGACAGCCTATCAATTCCTGACCAGCGCGGATGCAAGTAAGGTTTCATTACATCAGTAAATTTTATATAGTCGGACTTGGAAATATTTTTTGCGTCGAAAGGATATAAATTTTTTGCGCCTTTGTAAAGTTCAAAATAAATTGAACAGTCGCAAGCCGTGACAGCCGCGCAACCTCCAATACGCATCATGTATTCCGGCAACCATTCCTGCTGTCCGCCATAAGACTTGCCGATATAAAAATATTGCAGTTCATTTTTTGTCATAAATAGATTCCTTTCAAAAAAAAATAGTGGATAGTTTTTTTAACTACCCACTACCAACTGTCAATTTTTATTGCTGTTCAGTTTGTCCTTCATCTTCAGCTTCTTCAACAGGACCGTGCGGACGAACTAAATCTCTATCGACGCCCAATTCCTGCGCAATGTCCATCCAACGCTGATTTAATTTTTTCATATCAAGGACTGACTGAACATCTTTACCGGAAGCCTTAGCCAAGCGTCCGGCAATTCTGATATCGCGCGGGTTATAGTGATTTTCCAGCAAATTTTTGACTGTCGATTCAGGAAGTTCACTGCGACGCGCAATACTTTGAATCATCATTTCGCGCATAACCGATTCATACTTTTCAGGCGTAATGTTCAGCTTTTGCATAACATCAAACCAGTCAGCCTTCATTCCCATGACAGTTTTAAATGACTTGCCGCTAATTTTTGCAAGCATTGCTGCGTGTTCAATGTCATCGAAAGGCACGCCTTTTTTCAATGCGTCTTGAATTTCACTTTCGCTAACGCCGTACCATTCGGCAGTATCTTTTGCCCAGCGATTCAAATCTGCTGTAACCTGCGGCGGTGGTTGTGGAGGATTATTTTCTTCAGCGTAGACATTTCCGCCAGCAAATAAAAATGTACCTGCCATAATTCCAACTAAAATTTTTTTGCTTAATTTTTTCATGATTGAACGCTCCTTTTTAAATTTGAAATTATTTTGTCCAATCCAAATCTAAACTGCAATAATTATATAAAAAATTTTTTTTTTGTAAAGTCTTTTGAATTTGAAGTGTAAAGGAAAAATTTCAATTTGTGTAGAATATGCAAGGGAAATTTTTCGTCTCGGAAAGGAGTAAAAAAAATGAAAGGACGCACCGTCAAGGCAAAAATTTTAATGTTTGTCCTGCCCATTGTAGTAATTGGTTTGATGGTTTTGAGCGGAGTAATTTTTACTTACATGGAGTCAACTTTTGAAACGCAAATTTTGGAAAGCAGTTTAAAAAATACGCACGAAGTTGGCGAAGGCGTATCCGAATGGCTCGATAAGCGCATGATGGAAACGCATCAAACTGCTTCGACTTATGCGGCAAGAACTTTAAACGCTGAGCTTTTAAATCAAAATAATATTCAACGCCTTAAGTTGATGAACCAACGCTATCCCGGCGTTTATGACAGCGTAAGTTGGGGACCATTTGACAATTCAGGCAATTTGTATGGTCAAACTTCAAGCGGCTTTAAAGAAATGCACAACGCCGATAAAGCTTGGTACAAACAAACTATGACAGGTACGCAGGAAAGTTTTATGTCATCGCCTGTAATTTCTCAAGCGACAGGAAAAATTATTGTAAACTCAATCGCACTTGCAAAAAATGATGCAGGT
>CAJOPJ010000200.1 GCA_905236325.1 uncultured Selenomonadaceae bacterium | reverse complement strand
TTTTTTTTAGTTAATCAGCATTGTCAAAATTTTGTCTGCTGAAATAGTTTCTTGTTCAGAAGTTTCAAGATTTTTAACTGTGACAGTTGAATTTTTAACTTCGTCATCGCCAATAATCAGTGCGAACTTTGCGCCGGATTTGGCGGCTTGTTTCATTTGCGCCTTGATTGAACGCTTAGCAAAGTCCATTGTTGCACAAATATTTTTGCGGCGAAGTTTTGCCAAAAGTTCAAAAGCTGCAAGTTCAGCGTCTTTGCCGACTGCCACAATAAAAGCATCAAAAATTTGTTTGGCAGGTTTAAGCAGATTTTGTTTTTCAAGTGCGATTAAAATTCTTTCGATACCGGCTGCAAAACCAATTCCCGGTGTTGCCGGTCCGCCGATTTCTTCAACCAAGCCATCATATCTGCCGCCACCTGCAACTGCAGATTGTGCGCCAAGCGGCGTATACTGAATTTCAAAAGCAGTTTTAGTGTAATAATCTAAACCGCGCACAAGTCGATTGTCAATTTCAAAATCGACTTTCGCCGCTTGCAAATATTTCTGCAGTTCATCGAAATGTTCTTTGCAGTCGTCGCAAAGGCAGGTGAAAATATTTGGCGCGTCCTGCATAAAATCTTTGTCGCCGTCAACTTTGCAATCCAAAATTCGCAGAGGATTTTTTTCAATGCGCTTTTTGCAGTCGTTGCAAAGTTCGTCGTGATAATCTGAAAAATATTCGCGCAACTTTTGTCTATAAACAGGTCGGCAATTTGGACAGCCTACAGTATTGATTTTCAGGTTTAAATCTTCCAAGCCAAGACTTTTCAAAAAATCCCAAGCCAGCAAAATTATTTCAGCGTCAAGCGCAGGATTTTTTTCGCCCAGAGCCTCAACGCCAAACTGATGAAATTCACGCAACCTGCCTGCTTGTGGTCTATCATACCTGAACATTGAACCAATATAAAATAATTTTACCAAGCCGCCGTCCGCGTACAATTTATTTTGCAAGTAAGCGCTAACAGCCGACGCGGTATTTTCAGGACGCAAAGTTATTGAGCGTTCGCCTCTGTCATTGAAGGTGTACATTTCCTTATCGACAACGTCGGTGCCTTCGCCAATGCCACGTTGAAAAAGTTCTGTGTGTTCAAAAGTCGGCGTGCGAATTTCTGCATAGCCGAAACGCTTGCAAATGTCGCGAATTTTACTTTCAATCCAACGCCAATTTTCAACTTGGTCAGGCAAAATATCTTTAGTGCCTCTCGGCGCATTTGTCAGCAAAATTTTTTACCTCCATTAAAAAGCAGCAACAATCGCGCCTTTGTAGTTTTCTTGAATGAAGTTTTTGACTTTTTCGGACTTCAAAGCCTTAATCAAAGCCTGAATTTCTGCGCGATTTTCATCACCTGCGCGAACTGCAACAATATTTACATAAGGCGAAGTGCTATCCTCCATAAAGAGCGCGTCTTTTGTAGGATTAAGCTGTGCGTTCATAGCAAAGTTGGTGTTGATAATTGAAATATCGACATCTTCAAGCGTACGCGGAAGTTGTGCCGCCTCGACTTCCTGAATTTGCAAATTTTTAGGATTGTCAACAATATCTTGAACAGTAGCCATTTCAGCAACGCCGTCTTTAAGTGAAATTAAATTAGCCTTAGCCAAAAGCAAAAGTGCGCGTCCGCCATTAGTTGGATCGTTCGGAATTGAAACAATCGCGCCGTCCTGAAGTTCACTCAAGTTTGTGATTTTTTTGGAATAAATGCCCATAGGCTCAACATGAATACCGGCTGCGTTTGCAAGTTTAACTTCAGTGTGTTCTTTCATAAAGTCATTGAGGTAAGGTTCATGTTGGAAAAAGTTTGCGTCAAGTTCTTTGTCATTGAGAGCGATATTTGGCTGAACATAATCATTGAACTCGACAATTTCAAGTTTAATGCCTTCAGATTCCAAATCAGGTTTGATCTGTTCCAAAATTTCAGCGTGAGGAACAGGCGTTGCGCCAATTTTAAGCACCTTGTCAGCTGAATTTGTCGTGGCAGTTTCATCTCCGCCGCAACCTGTCATTAAAAGCGTTGCCATCAAACCCAGCATTGCAAGTAAAATTTTTTTCATGATAATACAACTCCTTCTGTACATAAAAACAAGTACGATAATTATTTTATTCTTCGCGTTTTATATTTGTCAAGAAAATTTATTCCTGTAAAAAAATCCTGCCAACTGACAGGATTAAAAATTTATTTCAAAATGTTTTCTGCAAAATCAATCTGCATTTTAACTTGAGATTTTGAAGTGCCGCCGAGTGAATTTCTGGAATTAACGCAAGTTTCAGGCTTAATTGCGTGATGAATATCTTCCGCAAATTTGTCTGAAAAGTCCTTGAACTCATCAAGCGACAAATCTTTAAGATAAACTCCGCGCTCAATGCAATGATGAACAAGTTTGCCGCTAACTTCATGCGCCTGTCTGAATGGCAAACCGTGTTTAACTAAATAATCTGCCAAGTCTGTTGCGTTGGAAAAATCTTCTTCAACTGCGCGGCGCATATTTTTTTCTCGCACTTTCATACCTGAAATAATTTCCGCAAAAACTGCCAAACTAAATTTCACAGTGTCGATTGCGTCGAAAATACCTTCCTTGTCTTCCTGCAAGTCTTTATTGTAAGCAAG
>CAJOPJ010000199.1 GCA_905236325.1 uncultured Selenomonadaceae bacterium | reverse complement strand
TACGCCGTCAAATTTATATCGGTTGCGAAGTAAATTTATTTTCCAATCACTGTACGCGCTGCCGACTAAATCGCCGTACTTGTTATCATCGCTCCACGCGATGGAATAACTCATCATAACTGCGGAAGGCATACCTGCTTTGCCGCCATTTTGCATTGCGCCCTCAAAAGGTATCAGTTGAGTTTCAAATGCGCCGCCGGGATAAACAGCGTACTTGCCATACATTGAATGTGCTTCACGTCCGCCTTCACCAACGCCGTCGCCCGGAAAGTGTTTCATCATTGCGTTGATACTGTATGCGCCCCAGCCTGTCGGATTGTTGCCGTTATAAGTATCTTGCGCACCTGCAATTGCCGCTGCTGCCATATCGTGCGAAAGTTGAGGATCTTCGCCGAATGTGCCATAAATTCTGGGCCAACGCGGATCTGTCGCCAAGTCAATCTGCGGAGAAAGTCCGGTGCCGATTCCCAAAAGCCTGTATTCTTTGGAATAAATTCTTGCGAAGTCGCGCGAAATTTCAGGATCGAAAGTCGCCGCTAAACCTAAATGATTAGGCCAGCGCGAAACATTATCGACAACATCACGCAAATAAACGCCATTGCCTCGTGCGTCGGAGCGTGGATCTGAACTTGTGTTTGCAGGAATGCCGAATGGCAAACTTTCAGCGTAAGCCTGCAGTGCATTATTCCACTTTGCAGTTGTTTCAACAGTTGCAGTTGAATCAGCATTTAAAACTGTGCGGACATTATCTTCACGCAACATACGCATTTGCTCTTCATTCAATTCAGGTTTCAAGCTGCGTTGATGTGAAGAATAAAGCATCAATCCTGCAATTTGTTCAATGCTTAGTTGTTTAGCTAAATCTTCTGCGCGTTTTTGTGGAGAAAGTCGCCAGTCCTCAAACTTGTCAAGTTTGCCATTGCGGTTTAAGTCTTTAAAAAACTTGCCGTCCTTGCTGATAATCTTAACGCCTGAAGTTGGCATAAAGCCAAGTGTTGGACCATTGGCGTTGAGGACTTTTGACCAGCCGTCAACAGTTGCAATGACTTGCGGATTTTCAGCCGCCTGAGCAAAAGTGAACATTCCTGCCGTCATTAAGGAACAAAGACCGAAAGAAATTTTTTTCTTGAGTGACATTTTAATTTGCCTCCTTGTGTTGAATTTATTTAAAAAATTACTTTCCAAAAATAAAAGTTTTGAAGTCCGCGCTGCCTGTGCCTGTGAACTTGAAGTACAGTGCGTGAGTTCCTGATTGAGGTTTAACAGCTACATCTAAAATATTCCAACTGCCTGTCGAAAGATTTACGCGTTGCTTGCCGATTGCCGCGCCGTCCAAACTTTGCGTAACTTCGACTTCGCCGCGAAAGTTGCCGCGAACTTCGAGCGAAATTTTCTTAACGCCCTGCCAGTCAAAATATTTGTAGCCGACAGTCGCGCCACCTTTAACTTTGGTTATAAAAATCTGATTCATATTTTCAGTAACATGAACATGAAGTTTCATTGGCGCGTCGTCGCTGTCAAAATATTTAATTTCATTGGTAGTGTATTCATCAGTCAAGTGGCAAGCGATAGCCGCAGGGTAACTTCCTGTAGTCAAAAGCGGCGCACCATTCAGTCCGCAACTTGTAATTTCAACTTGGTCGATTGAGCCGTCTGGTTTGATTGTGACTTTTTCTGCGCAACCTTGCCTTGAAAATTCAGTGCCATTGGTTTGCCTGTGGTAGAAAATATAGTAGTCGTTGCCAATCTTAACCAGTCCGCCGTGATTGTTGCCGAGCGGATAAACAGGCATTGTCCTGCCTTTGTAACCAATGTCGCCGTTTGAAACAATAATTCCGCCGAACTTAAAATCTTTGTCGGGATAGTCGCTTGTTGCGTAGCAAAGTTCGTGGCTCTTGTGGCTTGAATAAACAAAATAATATTTGCCATTAAACTTACGCATTGAAGGAGCCTCAAAGTAGCCGTGATCTTCAAAGCCTGTGCCGTCTGTATGATTGCCGCCCGGCAAAACTGCCTTAGGTCCTTCCTTGACAGTCAGATAATCGCTTTCAAGTTCAACAACCATGCAATTTTCGCCCCAGACTAATTTTAAATATCTTTCCTGAACATCGGGCGGAAAATCTTTAACCATTTCGGGCGTAATTTCCGGCATAGCTTTTTCTTTCGCAGGAGCAAAGCCATAGTACATAAAAATTCTGCCGTCGTCATCAGTCAAGAACGCAGGGTCGAATGGAAAATGTTCAGACAAAATTCTGCCGTCGGGGTAGTGAATGTGTCCTAAAAATTTGTAAGGTCCTTCAGGCTTATCGCTGACAGCAACGCCAAATTCTGCCCAAAAGTCGAAACAGTAAATTAAATAATATTTGCCATCCTTGCCTTGCGTGACATCAGGTGCCCACAAATTTTTATCTCCCGCTGCATTACTTGAGTCGGCATCGCGCAGATAGCTTGCACTGCGCTCGCGTTTCCAGTCGTGCAAATTATTTACAGGCGCAGACCACACTTGATAGTGATCTTCGCAGTACTGCGTGCCGTTCGGTTGATCGTGCGAGCCAAAAATATAAACTCTGTCGCCGAAAACATGCGGTTCACCGTCAGGAATGTAAGTATTCAGCGGCAGATAGGGATTGAAAATTTGTTCAACAGTCTTGCCGCCGTCAACAAACTGAACTTCAGCAGCTTCAGCAATATTTTCGCCTACACCAATTTTTGGCAATGCAACGCCAGCCGCTGTCAATCCTGCAAACTTTAAAAAATCGCGTCTTGTAAATTGCGCCATGAAAAAAACTTCCTTTCTGTTGATTGAGTTGCCGAAATTTGAGTCACCGAAAATTTATAAAATCTAAAGTCTAGCGTCTTTGTTGCGCAAGCCATTCAAACAGTTTTACAGTGCGACCGTTAATCACTTCTTCAACTTCATTGTTGTGAACATAAATCCAGCTCCAGTGTCCTGCGTAAACATGCGGCGTGCCGTCGTCTTTTTTATAAAGTCCGCTGGTATCGTGAACATCATCATAGTAACTGAAGTGAACATTTGCGCCAATTTCGCGCAGTCTTGCAACTGTCGGAACTGAATTTATATCAGGTGGCAAAGTTGTATCGGTTTTTGCAGCTACAAACCACAACGGCGTTTTAGCAATATTTTCCAAGTCGCCATTGCTGATAAGCCTGTCATTCAAGCCTTCGCAGACTGGGAAACCTGCCGCAAAGTAACCAGGATAATCACGCGCCAAGCACAAAGTCATATAGCCGCCGTTCGAGTCGCCGCCAACATAAATCCTATTTTGATCAATGTTTGGATTCGACGCGACTAAATCTTTAATCAACGCCATTAAGATATCTTCATAAATCGGCTTACCATCCGCCCAGCCTTCATAACCTTCCATCCAAGCTGTAGGACATTGTGGAGCTAAAACATACGCGCCGCCGAAATAATCTTGAATCGGAGACTCGGCAAGCATTGTTGCCTTGTTGCCCATAATCGGCAAACTTGGTGAATCAGAACCGCCTTCGCCGCCGCCATGCAACCAAATAATCAGTGGACGCTTGCTTGTAACATTTTCAGGCTCATAAAGAGCGTAGCCCAAAGTCCTGCGCTCTGAAGAAATAATTTCTTTGCCGACAATGTAGTGACCGAACTTGAAATTATCGACTATCGGGCGAATATCACCTGCGCGATAAGTTACTACAAAATTATTACTATTCAGGTTGCCAAGATTTTTATTCAGCGTAACTGTATATTCAGGAATAATCCACTGATTGCTGAACTTCATCGGATCAAAATTCAACATTGAACTTAAAGCGTCAGTCGGTCCGACTGTCATTTCGATAGTCACAAAATTTCCTGAACTTGCAGGATTGCCATTTTCATCGCAAACAAAAACATTTGTAATTTGCCTGTCGCCTTCTAAAGCCGAGTAGTCGCGTGTTTCAGGATTTGCAGGAACAATTTTGCCTTTCTGCCAACCTTCAACCCAAGTTAAGCCGCCGTCAGTCAAAATTTTGCGAACATGGACATTAAAAGTTTCTGCATTGACATCGCGCTGATTTATGTTTGTGCCAAGATTGACAATCAATTTTGAAACTGCAGGTCCCCAGTCAAAAACTTCAGTAACAGTTTTAAAGTTTGGCGTTTGAACTGCAGGCGCAGCTTGGACTTGTAAGCTGCCTGTTACAAGTGAAAAACCTAATGCGCCGCAAATCAAAGCCTTGAGTAATTTTTTTTTAGTCATTATTAAATTTCCTTTCGGTCGATTAAATTGCTAAATTTTAACGTCTTTGTTGTGAAAGCCACTCAAACAATTTTAAATTATTTTCTTTGACTTCATCATTGTAAACATAAATCCAACTCCAGTGCCCGGGATATTCATAAGCCGAGCCGTCGTCCTTTTTATAAAGTCCGCTGGTGTCGTGAACATCATCAAAAAAAGTAAAATGCACAGGTGCACCAATTTGACGCAATCTGTTGACAGTCGGAACTGAATATGTATCAGGCGGCAAAGTTGTATCGGTTTTTGCAGCTACAAACCACAGCGGCGTTTTAGCAATATTTTGCAAGTCGCCTTCAGAAATTAAACTATCGGCTAAACCTTCGCAAACAGGAAAACCTGCCGCGAAAAATTCAGGATTGTCGCGAACCAAAATTAAAGTCATATAGCCGCCGTTCGAGTCGCCGCCAACATAAATCCTATTTTGGTCAATGTTTGGATTAGCCTTGACATAATCTTTAATCAAAGCCATCAAAACATTTGCATAAGCAGGAGCGTTGCCCGCCCATTCGCCGTTCAAACCTTCCATCCAAAGTGTAGGACATTGCGGAGCTAAAACATACGCGCCGCCGAAATAATTTTGAATTTTATCTGTAGCAAAAGCAGTTGCCTTGTTGCCCATAATTGGTAGTGAAGGTGTATTCTGACCGCCTTCGCCGCCGCCGTGCAACCAAACAATCAGCGGAACTTTGCCTGAAATATTTTTTGGCGCATAAGCCGCATAGCCTAAAGTTTTGCCAAATTGCAAAGCAGGTTCGTCAATCAATTTGTAATGTCCGAAAGTAAATTCATCAACTATTGGGCGAATATTTCCTGCGCGATAGCTGACTACAAAATTATTTTTATTCAGATTGCCAAGATTTTTATTCAGCGTGATTGTGTATTCCGGTGTAACAAAGTCGTTTAAGAAAGTTTTCAAGTCAAAATTCAACGCGGCGGCAAGATTATTTGTCGGGCTGACTGACATTTCGATAGTTACAAAATTTCCTGAACTTGCAGGATTGCCTTTTTCGTCGCAAACAAAAACATTTGTAACTTGGCGTTCACCAACTAAATCTGCGCCGTCACGCGCTTCACTTCCAAGCGTAACAATAGGATTTTGAACAGCCATAGCCTCCGCAATTGTCAAACTACCTTCGGCAAGTACGCGGCGAACTTGGACTTTAAAAGTTTGGTTGTCAATGTCACGCTGATTTATTCTTGTGCCGAGATTAACAATCAATTTTGAAATTGAAGGACCCCAGTCAAAAACTTCGGTAACCGTACAGTAATTTGGCGTTTGAACTGCAGGTGCAGCTTGGACTTGTAAGCCACCTGTCACGAGTGAAAAACTCAATGCGCTACAAATTAAAGCCTTGAGAATTTTTTTGCGTTTCATAAATAAACCTCCCAATTAAATCTTTAATTAAATTTTAATAAATCATACTGCAATTTTCTGAAAATTATCTACAAAAAAGCAGAAAGTTTTTTTAACTTCCTGCTTTAATTTTTTTTATCTAAATTTAGCTGTTAGCAATTTTCTAAAGTCAAAAATCTGACTATCTGTTTTCCCAGAAAGTTTGCCAGAAAGCAGCTTTTTCGGGGTTCATTTGGACAAATTTAATTTCGTCGCCAATGTCAAGATAGGAAATCCATTCAGTTTGATTAACCGATTTCCATTCAGGCAAATTTTCGCCATTTGGATCGCCTGTCTTTGCAAAGTTTACCAAATAAGCTGTCATTTGTTCGCCAAGTTTTTTATCAGTATCTGTCCAGTTGCGTGGATAAGTATTTTTAGTAAAATTACTCAACCAATAGCCGACATCTGAAGTATGGAACGCGCCAAATTTTTCCATGCGTTCTGGCGTATCAGGTACAGCGTGGTGGAAGAAATAAATAAAAGTCTTGTGCGCCGAATCAGCCGCATTTAACATTTGCGTTGCAAAGTAGTAGCTTGAAATCAGCTTGTCATTGTTAGCCATTTTTGCCGTGTCAAGCACATTTTCACCTGCAGGATACAAAGTTAAAATTGTTGAACTTTCTTCGCCGAAACTTTCTTGCGCAAGATTTAAATATTCATCGGCAGTTAAAGTCAAAGTCGGTTCAATGAAGTTGCCAAGATTTATTGCAGGATCGAAAAGATATGTATCGCCCGGAACTCCGCCGCAAATAATATCGACTTTGTTGAAATTGCCTGTTTCAAAAGCTTCGCGCTGGTTCATTGTGAAGTATTCGCCATCAATTGTAGCTTTTCTTGCGCTGTAAAGTTTAAAAATTTCCATTGCGTCCATTTCGCGCAGTTCAGCTAAAGTTTTGCCGGCAAGTTTTTCATTAGCCTCAAGTTCATTATCCTCAAGCGTAGCAATTTGTGTTTCTTCAGAAGTCACATTGTTATAGCTAAGATAGACGGCTTTATTGAAAAGCCCTGCAGCCTTCGGTGACATAATTAAATGCTGAACATTAGTTGAACCTGCAGATTGCCCCATAATTGTAACATTGTTTGGATCTCCGCCGAACTTAGAAATATTTTCTTTAATCCAATTCAAGGCGGCAATTTGATCTTGAATTGCAAAGTTGCCGCGAACTTCTTCGCCTGTCAAATCTTTGTAAGCCAAAAAGCCAAAAATTCCGACGCGATAATTTATCGTGACATAAACAACATCTTTCTGCGCGATATTTGCGCCGGCGTAAACTTCATTGTTGCCACTGCCACTGACATTCGCGCCACCATGAATATAAACAATGACAGGCTTGTTGTCATTTTCATTAGCCTTAGTCCAAATATTCAAGCGCAGGCTGTCTTCGGAAATTTTTCCATTTTCAATAGTATAACCTGCGTCGACATATTCAGCAGTCCAAGGATCGAATGGTTGCGGCGCATTTTGAATTACAATAGGACCATCCTGTGTGCAATCCAAAACGCCTTCCCAAGACACAACAGGCTGAGGAGCCTTCCAGCGATTTTCGCCGCCTGTATTTGCCGCGTAAGGTATGCCTTTAAAAATCTTCACACCGTTTTCATCGACATAACCTTTGACAGTTCCGCCGGTGACTGCAACTTCCGGATTTTTGTTTTGTGCGGATTGTTCTTCGCCGCAACCTGCAAGCGCAAAAGTCAAAATCATCAGCGCAGTCAGTAAAATTTTTTTCAGCATTATAAAAACCCCCTATAAAATATTTTTACAGATTTTTAAGTTGTTCAATGCGCGATTCTACACTGGAAATTTTTTCCTGCGCAGTTAAAAGTTTTTCTTTTTCAGCCTGAACAACTTCGGCAGGTGCTTTATCTACAAAATTTTTGTTTTTAAGTTTGCCTTCAGTTGCAGCAATGCCCTTGCGCAGTTTTTCAAGTTCCTTAGTCAATCTTGCAATTTCTTTGTCAGCGTCGATTAAGTCTTTCAGCGGCAGGAAAATTTCAACGCCTTCAGCAACGCCGGCTAATGCATGTTCAGGTTTTTCAGCTGCAAAGTTTACAGGTTCAGCCGCCGCCAGTTCAGAAATATAATTTACATTCGCAAGCAAAATATTTTTGACTTCTGCGTTTGAAACTTTCAAGATGACTTCGGACTTTTTACGCGGCTCGACTCCGACTTCATTTTTCAAGTTGCGCACGACTTTGACAGTTTCCATTATCAAGTTCATTTGCGATTCTGCAACTTCGTCAACTTCGCCGCCTTCAAACCAATTCGCAAGCATGATTGAGCCTTGCGCGTTAGGCAGTTTTTGTCTGATAACTTCAGTCAAGAAAGGCATAAACGGATGCAACAGTCTTAAAGATTTTTCCAAAACTGTTGTCAAAACATACAGCGCAGTTGCTTTTGCTTTTGCGTCGGAGCCATAAAGCCGCGCCTTGCAAAGTTCAATATACCAATCGCAAAATTCCGACCAGATAAAGTTATACATCAGCCGCGCCGCTTCGTCAAGTTCAAATTTGTCAAGATTTTCGGTGACTTGCTTTGCAGTTTTATTCAGCCGCGAAATTATCCACCTGTCAGACAGCGTTAAATCTGTTTCGGCAGGTTTAAAGTTTGCGTCGAAATTTTCCAAGTTCATCAGCAAAAATCTTGATGCATTCCAAATTTTATTTGCAAAGTTTCTGGCAGATTCAACGCGCTTGTCTGAAAATCTCAAGTCATTGCCCGGCGTGTTGCCTGTGACAAGCATAAAACGCAAACTGTCCGCGCCGTACTTGTCAATAATTTCTACAGGATCT
>CAJOPJ010000198.1 GCA_905236325.1 uncultured Selenomonadaceae bacterium | reverse complement strand
GCTTAAAGGTCGGCAGCTTGGAATTGATTATGATTTATTTTTGGAGCGCAGTTTGATTCGGCATACTTCGATTGTTGGAATTGAAAATGTTGTGAATCTTGGCAATACTGCCGAAGCTGAAATTAAGATTGTTGAAGATTATTCACAGACGCCATTTACGCTGAAAGTTACTTTGCAGAATTTTGGCAGTGCGAGTTTTAATGTCAGCAGTAAAGATTTTGAGTTTTTTGGGCAGGTTATCAAGTTTCCAGGCTTAAATTTCAGCTTGGGTGATAGTGATTGGAAGGTTGTTTCAATCGACAATTACAAGGAATATTTGGACACAACTAAGCCGGTATTGGGCGTTGACATTGCTAATTATATCGACGCTACTTCTGAAATTGTCAGTCGCTACAATGAAGTTTTTGCACAGGAGCAGAATCAATTTATTGTTAATCAACGCACCGCAACCGGCATTATTGGTAATAATCAGCGCGCGAGTTTGGCTGATTATATAAATCAAACTATCATTCCGATGTTTCAGTACAGGCAAGCTGAACTTGATGAAGTGCCGATTCCGCCGGGCGCGTCTTATCTGGCTGATTTGCGGCGTGAATCTACTACAGTTACAATTCAGGCTTGGCAGGCTTATGCGCGTGGGTTGATTGAAGATGATTCAGCTGCTTTTTTGGTTGCCGAGTCACTTCATAAGCAGGAGCTTGTGCTTGACCAGCGCATTGAGGAAATAATCCACAACTCCGCCGTTGCAAGGAATTTGCCTGATTTGCCTTAACTATTTCAATTTAAATTTCAAAAACAGCATAACACAAGTTAGGCAGATTATGCCGACTATTAAGCCTAGCCAGCCATTTTGAGTTAAGCCGTCCACTAAAAAGCCTATTACGCAACAAGCGGAAACTGTTGCTACATAAGGTACTTGAGTTGATACATGCTCCAAGTGGTTACATTGTGCGCCGGCAGAGGCTAGGATAGTTGTATCTGAAATTGGTGAGGCGTGGTCGCCGCCGACAGCTCCGGACAGAATAGCCGCTACGCACAGGACTAACAACTCAGCAGCTTCACTTTCCGGCAAGGTTGATAGGACTGAAATTGAGATTGGTATCAATATACCGAAAGTGCCCCAGCTTGTGCCGGTAGCAAAGGCTAAACAAATTGCCACGATGAAGAATATAACCGGCAGGAATGCAGTTACATTGTGGTTTTCTTGAACCAAATTACCGACATAGCCGCCTAAATTCAAATAATCTTCACTGCAGACGCCTGAAAGTGTCCAAGCCAAGCATAAAATAAATATTGCAGGAACCATTGCTTTAAAGCCCTGCGAATAGCATTGCGCGTAGTCGGCGAAGGTGATTACTTTGCGTGGCAGATATAGTAAAGATATAAAAATCAGCGTAACGAAGGAGCCGAAAACTAATGCTTGTGCGGCGTCGCAGTCAGCGAAGGCGGCTGAAATTGATTTGCCTTCGTGGATTCCGCCAGTGTAAAGCATACCATAAATGCAGACGCTGATTAACACAATAAGTGGTAAAATTAAATCAATAATCTTGCCGCCGCCGCCGATTGTTTGTTCAGCATTTGCAGTGTCTTGATATTCAGCAGGTACTTGGAAGGCTTTTTTATTGTTTTCAACTGCCTTACGCATTGCGCCGAAGTCGCGTTCACTCAGGATTATAAAAGCCATAAACAGCATTGTTAAGATTGCGTACAGGTTGAATGGGATTGTTTGCAGGAAAAGTGTAAAGCCATCAATGAAGGAGCCTTCGGGCAAACTTGAACCGACAGCCGCTGCCCAACTTGAAACAGGCGCGATAATGCAAATTGGGGCGGCAGTTGCGTCGATTACATAGGCTAACTTTGCACGCGCGATTTTAAATTTATCTGTTACAGGGCGCATTACAGTCCCGACAGTTAAGCAGTTGAAGTAGTCATCAATAAAAATTAAAATTCCGAGCAAAGCAGTTAAGCCTAATGCTGATTTTTTGTCACGGATTACACTACGCGCCCAGTTGGCATAGGCAGTTGTTGCGCCGGATTTTGTTATTGCAGCTACTATTATACCTAAAATTACCAAAAATGCTAAAATGTTGACATTTGCGCCGACTTTGCTTGATAGGATTGTGAAAAATGTAATAATCGACTCAAAAAAGCTGCCATTTGTGAATAGCATTGCGCCGCTGAATATGCCGATTATCAATGAAAAGTACACTTCTTTAGTTAGGAGTGCGAGCGCGATTGTTATTATTGGTGGCAGGATTGATATGAAAGTTGCAGTCATTTTTTGTTACCTCTCAATTAGCAAGTTGAGGATTTCATCAGCCAAACTCAATTTTGACATTTTGGGTAGATTTTGAACTTGACCGGTTTTTGAAATGAAAGTTGCGATGTTGGTATCAGCCGCGAAACCTGCGCCGGCTTGAGTTACATTGTTAGCGACTATGAAGTCGAGATTTTTTTCACGCAGTTTGCGCTGTGCATTTTCAAGAAGGTTTTCAGTTTCTGCCGCAAAGCCGATTAGTTTTTGTTTTGTTTTAACCTTGCCGAGTTCTTTTAAAATGTCAGGATTTTTTACAAGTTCAAGAGTCAGCGTATCGGCTGATTTTTTTATTTTTTGTGTTGAAATATTTTTAACTCTGTAGTCGGAAACAGCGGCTGTCATTATCACTGCGTCAACGCTGTTGAAGTGTTCCAAAACTTTGTCGTGCATTTCCAAAGCTGTTTCTGCCTTGATAAATTTAACGCCTTCAGGTGGTTGGAGTTCAGCTTTTGCGCTTATTAAAATTACCTCTGCGCCGCGCTTTATGGCTTGAGTTGCAATTGCGTAGCCCATGCGCCCTGTTGAATGATTTGTTATGTAGCGTACAGGGTCGATTGGTTCTATAGTTGCACCGGCAGTTACCAGCAATTTCATTGGCAGTGGTTTTTTATTTTGGTGGTTTAGGATTTTTTCAACAATTTCAGCAGGTTCCGGCAGGCGTCCTTTGCCGACAGTTTGACAGGCTAAAATGCCGGTTGCAGGTTCAATAATTTCTATGCCGCGTTGAGTTAATGTTTTCAAGTTTGTTTGCGTTGCTGTGTTTGACAGCATATTTGTATTCATTGCGGGGCAGATTATTACTGGTGCTTTTGTGGCTAATATTGTTGTGCTTAGCGTATCATCGGCAATACCATTAGCTATTTTTGCTATGATGTTTGCAGTTGCCGGGGCTATTAAGACTAAATCTGCCCAGCTTGCCAGTTCGATATGTTCGGCTTTGTAGTCCGGTTCACTGAACATATCGACTGACACTGCATTTTTGCTGATTTCGGCAAAGGTGCGTTTGCTTACAAATTTAGTTGCGTTGGCTGTCATTATGACTTTAACTTCATTGCCGGCTTTTTTAAGGCGACTTGTTATTTCAACTGCTTTATAAGCTGCGATTGAGCCGGTTACGCCTAACAAAATTTTCATTGCTGCACCTCATTCCGACAGTTTAGCCTCAATTTCTGATTCGACAACATTATCAATGACTTCAAGATCGCGGTAAATTGGCATACCTGTTCCGGCCGGAATTAGTTTGCCGATTATGACATTTTCCTTCAAGCCGATTAAGGGGTCAACCTTGCCTTTGATTGCCGCGTCGGTCAGGACTCTGGTAGTTTCTTGAAAGCTTGCGGCACTCAGGAAGCTATCTGTTGCGAGTGAGGCTTTGGTAATTCCGAGCAAGATTGGCTTTGCGACTGCAGGTTCGCCGCCGCGCTCAAGTGCTTTGGTATTTGCATTTTCAAAAGCATTGATATCTACAAATTCACCAGGCAGGAAGTCGGTTGAGCCGCTGTCTTCAATTTTGACTTTGTGGAGCATTTGGCGCACCATCACCTCAATATGCTTGTCATTTATCTCAACACCTTGCGACTTATAGACTTTTTGCACTTCATAAACCAGATATTGTTGGGTTGCTTTTAAGCCGCAAACGCGCAAGATGTCGTGTGGATTGATTGAGCCTTCGGTAAGTTTGTCGCCGGCTTTGACTCTATCGCCTTCCAAAACTGTCATTCTGCTGCCGAAAGGTATTGTATATTCGCGCGCAAGTCCATTTTCCGGCGTTACAATCAGCATTGGCAAGCCATTTTTTTCATTAACACCTAAAGTGACTTTGCCGCCGGCTTCGCTGATTATTGCATTGTGTTTTGGCTTTCTGGCCTCAAACAGTTCTTCGACGCGCGGCAGACCTTGTGTTATATCATCGCCGGCAACTCCACCTGTGTGGAATGTTCGCATTGTAAGCTGTGTTCCTGGTTCGCCGATTGACTGCGCGGCTATTATTCCGACTGCTTCGCCGACTTCAACTGCTGTTTGATTTGCTAAGTCACTGCCATAGCATTTTATGCAAACTCCGAACGGCGACTTGCAGGTTAGCACGCTGCGGATTTTTACTTTGCCGCCGGCTCGAACTTCGGCTATTTTTTTTGCAATCGCGCGATTTATATTATCATTGACTTTGGCTATCACTTCGCCCTGTTCATTTTTAATATCTTCTGCCAAGACTCTGCCGACTATTCTGTCTTCAAGGCTTTCAATTACTGCGTTGCCTTCGGTTATTGCCTCGACTTCGATTCCGCGTACATTGTTATGTCTGATTTTGATTTGTGGTTCATCGGAGTCCAACAGCCTGTCCAAGTCTTCGTGCGTTAAGATTGTGCCGATTTTTAAATCTCCTGCGGCGGCTGCCAGTTCACTTCCTATATGTTCGTGTATAAATGCGTGGCGTAGGCGCGTTTTTTTGGCACTATCGCGCGTTCCAAGTTCTATCACTTCGCTGACTAAGCTGTGACTTGCGCTGTTGGGCGCTGTTAAACTCCTGCCTCGCAAGCTGATTTTTTCGGCTACTGCGTCGCCTATTTTCAGCAAGGCCTCGCCATCCAAAACTGTATCCTGCGCTAGGACTACTTCGCCTTCGCCATTTTTTATATCTTCTGCCAAGACTCGCCCTATCAGTTCGTCGTTCAATATTTCAAGCGCGTCAAATGTTTCTGCTGACAGTGCTGCGCGTATCAATTTTAAATTTATTGTTTCGACATCGCAGTCTTCTTCGCGCACTATTACATCTTGCGCTACATCTACCAAGCGCCGCGTTAAATATCCACTGTCCGCCGTCCTAAGCGCTGTATCTGCTAAGCCTTTGCGCGCTCCATGACTTGAAATAAAGTAGTCTGATACACTTAAGCCTTCCCTGAAATTTGCTGTTATTGGCAAGTCGATTATTTTGCCGCTTGGGTCTGCCATTAGTCCGCGCATTCCGGCTAGTTGCCGCATTTGTTGTTTATTTCCGCGTGCTCCGCTGTCCGACATCATATATATTGGATTGAACGCATTTTTTTGCTCTAGATTTTCCATCATTGCGTCGGCTACATCTTCTGTTGCCTTCGTCCACAGGTTTACTACTTTTTGATAGCGTTCTTCCTCAGTTATTAAGCCGCGTGTATATTGTCTTTCGACTTTATTGACTTTGCCAAGCGCGTCATCAATTATGCTTTGTTTTTCTGGCGGTACAATTACATCTGAAACCGCAACTGTAATACCTGCCAAGCAAGCATAGTGATAGCCGAGATTTTTTACATTATCAATAACCTCTGCAGTTAAGCTTGCGCCGCCTTCGTCGTAGCATGCGGCAACCAATTTACCGAGTTCTTTTTTATTCATAACAATTCCCAAACTCAGTTTTGCTTTTTCGTCATCTATTTCGCGATAGTATCTTAAGTTTGCGGGGAGCATTTCATTAAAAATCATTCTGCCGACTGTGGTTTTAACCAGCACTTGACCTTTATATTCAGCGCGCATTTTTTCCGGCAGGCTACTTGAATTTACACGCGCTATTATTTCTGCTTGTAAATCTAAGTCGCCTTGGCTGTACGCCATAATCGCTTCTTCAATTCCTGTAAAGATTTTGCCTTCACCTATTGCACCCGGTCTTATACGCGTCATGTAGTATGTTCCTAAAACCATATCTTGAGTTGGCACTATGATTGGTTTGCCATCTTTTGGAGCTAGGATGTGATTTGCGGCGAGCATCAGCACTCTGGATTCTGCTTGCGCTTCGGCACTTAGCGGCAAATGTATTGCCATTTGGTCGCCGTCAAAGTCTGCGTTGTAAGCTGTACAAGCCAAGGGGTGCAATTTTAATGCTCTGCCTTCTGTAAGCACAGGTTCAAATGCTTGTATTCCAAGCCTATGCAAAGTTGGCGCACGATTTAGCAGCACAGGGTGTTCTTTGATTACTTCTTCAAGTACGCCCCAAACATCTGGTGTTGCTCTTTCGACTTTTTTCTTGGCGGCTTTTATTGAGGTATTTGCATCTGCCGTTGAAAGTTTTTTCATAACGAACGGCTTAAAAAGTTCCAAAGCCATTTCTTTAGGCAAGCCGCACTGATGCAACTTCAATTCAGGC
>CAJOPJ010000197.1 GCA_905236325.1 uncultured Selenomonadaceae bacterium | reverse complement strand
CTGCAAAATTTTATTGTTCAAATTGCCGTACAAATCATCGACAATTCCAACGACGCGATTTTTTAAATCAACTTCAGAAACCTCAGCCCAGCGTTTATTTTCAGATTTAAGTTGTTCGCCGAAAATTTTCATAACTTCATGCAAAATATTTCCAATGTCTGCGGATTGAACTTTAAATTCGCGGCGTTCTTTCAAATTCAGTCCAAAATTTGCAAAATATTGGAAAGGACAGCTGTTAAAACTTTCAAAGCGCGTGACAGAGCCTGTAATTTTTTTGTGCGGCGCAAAAAGTTCCTTAGCCAAGTTTGCAGAAATTTTCCTTTCGCCGGCAATTAAATCAACTTCGCTGCCAAGACTTTCCAAAATGTCCAAGTTTGCAGTTTCAACTTTCAAGTCAGGAAAAATTTGCAGAAATTTATTTTTCAAATTGGCAGGACGCGCAGCTTTGCCTTCGGCATCAGCCAGCGGATATGAAATATATAAATAATTTCGCGCCTCAGTCAGTCCACGATAAATTAAAAATTTTTCTGCAAAAACAGTTTCGCGTCCGCCGAGTGAAATTTTTACATGAAAATCTTCATTAAGATGTATTCTGTCTGCGTCAGTCAGCAAAAATTTTTCTGTTGCCTGTTTTGGAAAATTATTGTCGCCAAAACCTAAAACAAAAATTGCTTTTGAATTTTGCAAGGCGTTTTGGTCAAATTGTGCAACTGTAACTTCATTCAAGCCGGGCGGAATTAAATTTAATTCAAGCGCGTCGAGACCTTCCGCTATGATTGTTTCAAATTCGCGTGCGTCGATTGTGAAGTCTTCCAACGCGTCAACAATCTGCTCAAGCAAATTGACAATGCCTTCCCAAACTGCCAGATGTTCTTTTGCCGGCGACAAATTGCCTTTTGATTCTTCAGCGTCAGACAAATTTTGCAGGCGTTCCGGAATTTTTAAATCTTCCAAAAAATTGTACAGCGCAGTTGCAAATTCACGCGCAGATTTTTTTTTCTTGATTGCGTTTGAAAAATTTATCAGCGGCTGAATTGCCTTGCGTCTGATTGCGTCGATTTTTTCAATGCGTTCAATTTCCGACGCTGAAGGTTTGCCGTCGGCAGGTTCTGCGACAGAATGTCTATGCCAAGTCCAAGTTTTATCTTGCGTCCAAATTTTTTCGCCGCGTAAACCAAATTCCAAAACATAATTTTCCAACGCGTCAATATCTTCAGCCGGCAAATCAAAAAAGCCTGTCTTAAGCAGTCTGAAAATTGATTCGGCACGAAAGCCACGCAAACTTTCCAAAGTCGAGCGAATCAGTTCAGCAAGCGGATGATTTGCAGCAGCGCGTTTGCCGTCCGTGAAGAATGGTATTTTGTGCATTTCAAAAATCGGCTTGATTAAATTTTTGTAGTCGTCGTCGCGACTGATAATTCCAATATCGCGCAATTTTAAATTTTCCTCAGAAGTCAGACGCAAAATTTCACGCGCAACAAATTCAACTTCAACGCGCTTATTGACTGCTTCAATAAGGCGGAATGATGAAATATTTTTTGCCGGCTGAAAATTTCTGCTGAAAATATTTTTTTCAATAGCGGACAGTTCCGGACTTTCAAATCTGAAATTTTTTTCACAGCGCGTAATTTCAAAATTGATTTTCAGTTCGTCAGCCATAGCGCAAATCATCTTGAAAGTTTCAAACGCGCGATTAAACATTCCATACTTAGATAAATTTTCTGCAGAATTTAAATCGGCGTCCATTGGCAAGGCGATGTGAATATTTTTTGCATAGCTGAAAAGTTCGCGTAGAATTTTGCATTGTTGCGGATCAAAAAAAATAAAGCCATCAATAAAAATTTCAGCCTGCTTGATTGAGTCAGAAAATTTAATCAGTTCGGCGGCGCGTTCAATTAAATCAGCTTCATCATTTTGTTTGCCGATACAAGCCTTGCGGAAGTCCTCAAGCAAAATTGCCAAGTCGTGCAGTTTGTTTGAAAGTTCAGCGTCTTCAACATTTTCAATCACCGACTGAATTTTTTCAGCGTCTATTGCATAAGTGCGCAGTTCTTTCAGTTCTTCAGCCAAACTTTCCGCAAAACCACGTTGCCTTGCAGCACGCGCATAAAATTTCAAGTCGTCAGCCTTAACATGATTCAGCAAAATTTTTCTAAGCAAAAGTCGCCTTCCAACTTCAGAAATGCGTGGCAAATTTCCTCCGCCGACTTGCGACAAAATCTGTCTTGCGAAGCGTTGAAAGCTATACATTTTTGTATTGACTGCGCCGCCTGTTAAATCAGCAAGTTCAAGTTCAGCGCGGTAAGTTTGATAAGCCGGCAACAAAAAAATTATTTCTGTCTTGGGATTATGTTCAGCTAAAATTTTTTGCATTTGTTTTAAGCAGTGGAAAGTTTTGCCTGTACCTGCTCTGCCGATTATCATTTCAATACTCACGCAAAATCACCTCAGTAAGCTCATCTAAATTTATCGCGTCGCAATTCAAGTTCAAGGCTTTTTTTATTTCAAAGACAGCCGGAGGTTCAAGTCCTGCGCGATTTAAAATTTCTTCCTGCGTGAAAAGTTTTCGCGGTGCGCCGTCAAATAAAATATTTCCTTGAGACAAAACTACAACGCGACTTGCAAGTTCGGCAATGTCTTCCATTGAGTGGGAAACAAAAATTACCGTCACGCCGGAGTTGTGAAGTTTTTTTATTTCTGTCAGCAAATTTTTTTTAGTGCGCGGATCTAATCCTGCAGTCGGTTCGTCCAAGATTAAATATTTTGGTTTTAAAGCTAAAATTCCGGCTATTGCAACGCGCCGCCGCTGTCCGCCCGAAAGTTCAAATGGCGAAACATTTTTCAAGTCGGAATTTAAATTTACAAGTTGCATTGATTCTGCTACGCGTTTTGAAATTTCACTTTCAGACAAGCCAAAATTTTTCGGTCCGAACGCAATATCTTTTTCGACAGTTTCTTCAAATAACTGATGCTCCGGATACTGAAAAACCATTCCAATTTTTTGCCGCGCAAATTTGTTTTTTATTGATTCGCCGTCCACTTCGACGCTACCAATTTGCAAATCAATCAAGCCTGCAATAATTTGTATCAGCGTTGATTTTCCTGAGCCTGTGTGCCCTGCGACAGCTAAAAATTCGCCTTCCTGAATTGCGAAGGAAATATTTTCCAACGCAGTTTTCTCGAAAGGCGTTTTCTTCATATAAGTATAAGTAATATTTTTTATTTCAATCATTTTGTTAGACCATGAACTTTAGATTTTAAACAGGTAAATTAAACTTCCCTAGCAGTCAAAAGTGCCTCGATTTTGACATCGGTTTTTTTGTTTAGGTCGATAAAGTCATTTTTGGTAGTTTGAACAACAGGCTGAGCAATCACGCGCGTTTCATCAATGTAGACAATTCTGGCGCGTTGTCCGTTGTCCAAGCCAACCCAGTTTCCATTCAGCGAACGGCGCAGGTTACGCATAAATAAAATTCCAAAACGCGTATCAAGTTTGCCGGCCAAAACATCGTCATACAAAATTTTAAAAATGTCGAATGGCGAATTTCGTTTTGCGTATGAACGATTCGCAGCCATTGCGTCATAAATATCCAAAATTGCAATAATCTTGCCATAGTCGCTGATTTGTTCATTTTTAAGGTGATTAGGATAGCCGGTGCCGTCGCAGCGTTCGTGATGATGAAGTACGCCGGACAAAACTGCAGTGCGATTGCTTATCGGTGAAACTTTCAGCATATCGTAGCCATAATCAACATGGCGTTTTATTTGGTCAAATTCTTCAGGCTCAAGTTTGCCTTGCTTGTTTAAAATTTCTTTCGGCACTTTAACTTTACCGATTTCGCTCAAAATACCAGCCATGATAAGTTCATTGATTTGTTCCGGTCTGTATTGAATCCACTTTCCGACAAGCCCTGCCAAAATTCCAACATTCAGCGCGTGGTGAATTGTATAATCGCCGTCGCGCGTCATATTGTGAATTTGCGTAACTGAAGTTGCGCCTTCGCAAAGTATGGCAACATTTGCGTCGTCCATAATTGCGTCTAAGTCGCGCATATCAAGTTCTAAGCCGCGTCCAACTTTGTAGTACAAGTCTTGCAGTTTGTCCAAAGTTTTCTTGTAAGTTTCCAAGTACGCATTGTCAAGTAAATGTTCAGCAGGAATTGCAGATTCCTCTTCTTCCTGCTCATCTATATAAACTGAAAAAACTCCCTGCCCCATGAGATTTTGAATTAAATCTGCATTTAAAACTGTATTTGCTTTTAAAATTGTATTTCCATCTATGCCTTTAACATCGCGTCCGACTTTCATTCCTGAACGCAAAACATCAATATCATAAGATACAAGCATTGAATCGCCCCCTTGTTAATCATTTTTTCCCGCCTACTAATTCTTAATTATTTTGATAGTTCCTGCCGCCCTTGAAAAAATTATCACTTTCCACTATAATTTTTTCCAGCAAATGAACGGAGGTTTTTTTATGGACAAAAATATTTCGGAAGTCGATTTGGCTTACAAAATTTTAACTGAATCCGGCAAAGATAATCCTATTCACTACAAAGACTTGATTTTGGAGATTTTAAAACGCAAAGGCAAGGAAGTTCAAAATGAAGCGTCGGCAATTTCAGAAGTCTACACCTTAATAAACATGGACAGTCGCTTTCAACATGTCGGCAATGGACTTTGGGGCTTAGTTGAATGGAATCCGCCGGAACTTAAGCGTACTCGTGGCGGACGCAAAGCTGCTACTTTTGAGGAATAGTTGATAGAAAAAAACACATTACCAACTAAATTGCGACTGAAAGGAGCAATTCATGGCTAAATATATTTTTGTAACAGGCGGAGTAGTCTCTTCACTCGGCAAAGGAATCACAGCAGCATCACTCGGCAGACTGCTTAAAAGTCGCGGTCTTAAAGTCACAATTCAAAAATTCGATCCCTACATTAACATTGACCCGGGCACAATGAGTCCTTATCAGCACGGTGAAGTTTTTGTAACTGACGACGGCGCAGAAACTGATTTAGATTTGGGGCATTATGAACGCTTTATTGACATAAATTTAACTAAACATTCAAACACCACAACAGGCAAAGTTTATTGGTCCGTGCTGAACAAAGAACGCAAAGGTGATTATCTCGGCTCGACTGTTCAAGTTATTCCCCACATCACGAACGAAATTAAATCCAGAGTCTACGCCGTTGCCGAAGCTGACGAAGCTGATGTTGTTATAACTGAAGTTGGCGGTACTGTCGGCGACATTGAAAGTTTGCCATTCTTGGAAGCAATTCGGCAAGTCAAAAAAGAAGTCGGCAAAAATGACGCGCTTTACATTCATGTAACTTTGTTGCCTTACATTGGCGCGGCTGGCGAACTTAAAACTAAACCAACGCAACACAGCGTCAAGGAATTGCGTTCAATCGGAATTCAGCCGGACATTTTGGTTTGCAGAACGGAAGAAACTATTTCGCACGACATGAAGAAAAAAATTGCGCTGTTTTGCGATGTGGACGAAAACGCTGTTATTGAAAATCGCACGGCTGATACAATTTATGAAGTGCCACTGATTATGCACCGCGAAGGCTTGGATAAAATTGTTCTTGAAAAATTAAACCTGCCGCAATCTCCTGCGAAAATGGAAGACTGGGAGCGCATGGTTTATAAAATTAAAAATCCTGAACGCAAAGTCAAAATCGCAGTCGTTGGAAAATATGTTGAATTGCCCGACGCTTACATTTCGGTTGTAGAAGCTTTGCACCACGCAGGAGTTGCAAATTCAGCAGCCGTGCGTGTGAAATTTGTCAACGCTGAAAAAATTGAATCACCCGAAGTCGATTTGGAAGAAACTTTCAACGGCTGCAAGGGAATTTTAATTCCGGGCGGTTTCGGCGACAGGGGCGTTGAAGGCAAGATTAAGGCTATCAGATTTGCGCGCGAAAATAAAATTCCATTCTTGGGACTTTGCCTAGGTATGCAGTGCGCGGTTATTGAGTTTGCCAGGAATGTTTGCAACTTCTCTGACGCACATTCAACTGAATTTAATCCAGAAACTGAACACCCTGTAATTGCGCTTATGGATTCACAAATTGATGTCACCGACAAAGGCGGCACAATGCGTCTTGGCGCGTATCCCTGCAAAATTCTTGAAAATACTTTCACGGCGGAGGCTTACTTTGCAGAAGGCGAAATTGAGGAAATTCAAGAACGTCACCGTCACAGATTTGAATTTAACAATAAATTCCGTGAAACTGTTCAACAGCGCGGAATGATTATCGCAGGTGTTTTGCCTGATGACAGTTTGGTTGAGATTGTCGAACTGAATAAAGAAATGCATCCTTGGTTTGTAGGCTGCCAATTTCATCCTGAATTGAAGTCACGCCCAAACAGACCTCATCCATTGTTCCGCGCATTTGTTGCGGCGGCTTTGGAAAATTAAAAATAAAAATTCCTGTGCAGAAAATTTAACTGTTCAGGAATTTTTTTATAATTTTGGTAAATTTTTAACTTGCAGGAAATAAATTTAAAACGCAGAAAATATTTTTAAAATTTTTTAGGAGGCAATTATTAAACTTGACAACGAAGAAAATTGAATTTGGCGACATTGATGAAACGCGTGCTATTATTGGCGAGCGTGATGAATTTTTACAAATTATCGACAGCAAATTTGGTTGCAGAGTTATCAGTCGCGGAAATTTTATTGAATTGCACGGCGATTTTTCCGAAGTCAATCGCGCCGAAAAAGTTATTTTGGAACTTCAAAGGCTTCATCAAAATGGCAATCAAATTTCAATCGAAGATGTTTCGGCGGCAATTAAACTTGTCAAGGCAAACAAGGCTGAAGAATTGCACAAAGTTTTTGGCGAAACGGTTTTAGTCACGGCAAATGGCAATCATATTCACGCCAAAAGTCTTGGTCAACAAAACTATATTGACGCACTGAAAAAAAATATTGTAACTTTCGGAATCGGTCCTGCCGGCACAGGAAAAACTTTTTTAGCAGTAACAATGGCTGCTTATTATTTGCGCGTCAAGGAAGTAAAAAAAATAATTCTGACGCGCCCTGCAGTTGAAGCCGGCGAAAAATTAGGCTTTTTGCCGGGAGATATGCAAGAAAAAGTAGATCCTTACCTAAGACCATTGTATGACGCGTTGCAAGAAATTTTAGGCTTTGAATTGTATCAAAAATTGTTCACGCGTGGCGTAATTGAAATTGCGCCGCTGGCTTATATGCGCGGAAGAACTTTATCAGACGCATTTATAATTTTGGACGAAGCACAAAATACCACAAGCCGGCAAATGAAAATGTTTTTAACGCGCTTGGGATTTAATTCAAAAATGGCTGTCACAGGCGATTTAAGTCAAATTGATTTACCACGCGGAACAAAATCCGGCTTGGCAGAAGCTGTGAAAATTTTACAAGGCGTTCAAGGAATCGGTATTTGCGAAATGGAATCAGCTGACGTTGTGCGTCACGAAGTCGTGTCAAGAATAATTGACGCGTACAACAGCTATGAAGGCGAGGTTTATAAAAATGCGCTTAATAAAAATTTTTAGCTTGATATTTGCAATGGCAATTTTATTTTGTTCGCAAGTGCAAGCAAGTCCATTACAAGTAGCGCGACTGCCAATTATTTTTCAAAGCAACAAGCCGGACTCAAACACCTGTGCAATTTTGGAAACTAAATTAGCGCGTGCTGTAAATGTGCCGCTGAATGGAACTTTAAAATTGGTTGAGTACATTGAACCGGCAAAATCAACTGCCGCGCTTAATGAAATTTGGCGGCAACTGCGTCGCGTAAATAAAAATGCAAAATTAAAAAATGCAATGCGCCTTCTATCAGACAAATTGAACGCAGATATAATTGTTTGTCCGATATTGCGTCAATATTCAGAACAGCGGTTGCCAACAGCAATGACGCTTGAGTCACATTTGGTAAGTGTGGCTGCTGCAACTTTGATTGTTTATGACAGACGCACAAATGACTTGGTTGAAAAGAAATTTACGCGCCAATTTAATGGCAATTATAATAGATTTGGAACGGCATCTGCGCTTGCGATTGAATGTTTCGATAGGCTGATTCAATCGACAAAACTTCGACAAAAATTTATGGCAATAAAATAAATCACCAACGCGGTGATTTTTTTTGTTAAGTTTTATTTGTACCAAGCGCGTGATTTTTCAATTTCAACAGAAGTAGCCGGCGAATGCCCTGAAAGCAAAATTGTTTCGGCAGGCAGTGTTAAAATTTTTTGCTTTATATTGCTAAATAAAATTTCTTCATTGCCGCCGGGCAAATCAGTTCTGCCAAAACTGCCTAAAAAAATTGAATCGCCAACAAAAGCTACAGAATCATTTTTGCTGTAATAAATTGCGCCATCAGTTGTATGACCGGCGACAGGAATAATTTTCAGACTGAAATTTTTATTTGCATTTAAAAAAATTTCGCTGTCGTCGTCAAGGTAGGTTACATTTTGCAAAGTCATTTCTGCGCCGAAATTTGAAGATAAATTCCAGTCCGGATTTTCGGCATAAATTTTGCCATTTTTTTGCATACAAGCAGGAATTTTTAATTTGCGCTGAATTTCATTAACTGCGCCGATGTGATCGTAATGACCATGAGTAAGTAAAATTTTTTCAATTTTGAAATTTTTTTCGGCGATAATTTGTAAAATTTTTTCCGACTCTGCGCCGGGATCAATTAAAAAGCCGTGATTAGTTTCAGCGTCGATATAAAAATATGCGTTGGTTGGGATAACTTCAAAGACTTCGACTTGCAAAATCATTTTTTTGCCTCCTGAAAAAAAAATTAGCAATAAATTTTCGGCAGATAATCAGCAATGTCAATAGTTATCGGCATAAAATAAAGTCCGCTGTCAGTTGCGTCAATGAAGTCAATAACTTTGTGTGCAAAATTTATATTCCAATCCATTGTCGGTTCAAAGTCTTTTGGAAAAACAGCTTTATCTTTGCGTTCCCAATAACCTTTAGAACGCATACTTAAAACAGGCGACACGCCCCAGTAAACCTCAAAATTTTCCAGCAAGTCAGCGTACATTTCAAGGTAGCGCATATCAAAAAATGGCTGAGTAAAAAATCCTGACGCACCGGCTTGTGCTTTTCTTTCGACTTTGTAAAGTTCTTCGCGTATTCCGCTGCGATATTGGTCAAGACCTGCATAAACTTTGACTTCAGGCAATTCTTCGCGAAATTTTCTGATGACATCGACAGATTCTGTAGGATAAACAGTTGTCAGCATATCTTGCGGCGGATCTCCTGCTATAACCAAAACTTCCTTGATACCTGCACTTTTAAATGCATCAATCATTGGCAACGGCTTTGTTAAATCAATATCCATTGCGCGGACGTGAGGAATAGTCGGCAAAATTGGATTGGTGATTTTTGCTGCGTTCCAAGATTTAAATTCATAACGCATTAAGTCCGGAATGTTTATACAATTAACTTGCGGAAATTTTTTTAAAACTTCCAAATCGCGTTGAACTCCTTCAACTTCGCGTGCAACTATTTCAACTGCTGTTCTTGACATAAAAATTTCTCCTTTCATTGTTCAACTTCATTATACATTATCCATTTTCCATTTTCCATTATTTTATAATTGCAAAAGTAATGTATTTTGTTTAAAATAGGCAAGAGTTTTTTTATTAACAATGGACAATTTAATTATCAATTCTCCATTATCAATTATCAATTATTTTGGAGGTGATCTCATGGTCAGTGATGAAACCATGATGTTTAGTTTTGGTGTAGAAGAAAACCGCGCCGAAAAAGTTATTCGCAACGCTTGGCAAGCAATGAATGAAAAAGGCTACAATCCTGTCAATCAGCTTGTCGGCTATCTTTTGAGCGGCGACCCTGCCTATATCACAAGTCACTTGGACGCACGCAGCAAAATTCGCAAAGTAGAACGCGATGAACTTCTTGAAGAACTTGTACGCACATACCTTGAAAAGTTGGAGAGCAAAAATTGAGATCGCTGGGCTTAGATGTTGGCAACAAAACTATCGGCGTTGCAGTCAGCGACTTGCTTGGACTTACCGCACAAGGTGTGAAAACTATTCAGCGCACTTCAATAAAAAATGACTTGCAAGAACTTGGCGAAATTATTTCACAGTTCGGCACGGAAGTTTTAGTTATAGGCTTACCAAAAAATATGAACGGCACTGAAGGCGAACGCTGCGAATTTGTGCGCAATTTTGCACAAAAAGTTCAGAAAAAATTTCCGACGCTGAAACAAATTTTCTGGGACGAAAGATTAAGCACAGTTGCGGCGGAAAAATTTTTAATCGGCGCGGCAGATGTCAGTCGAAAAAAACGCAAGAAAGTTATTGATAAAATGGCGGCGGTCTATATCTTGCAAGGATATCTGGACAGCAAAATCTGAAAGGAAGTTTTTTAAATGGCTAAAGATGAAATTTTTTTGGACGAGGAAGATTTTATTGTCGAAATGACTGACGAAGAAGGCAATAAATATTACTATATCGAGGAAATGATAATTCCTGTTGACAACGAAAAATACGCATTGTTGGTTGCAGTAGACCCTGACGGCGAGGAACTTCATTGCGAAGATCCGGACTGCGACTGCGGCGACAGCGACGATGTTATCATTGCAAAAATTGTAGTTAATGCTGACGGTGAGGAAGAATATATTGAACCAACCGATGAAGAATTTGAAAAAGTTCAAGCAGCTTATGAACAAATGATGGACGAAGAATTATGATTGACGACGATGAAAAAATTGACAAATCGACAGATGAAAAGCTTGACACTGATTCCGACTTAAAGGAAACTGACGCTGAAGAACATTCCAAATCTGAAAATAAATCAGATGACGACACTAAAAAAATAATCTTGTCACTGAATGAACCGACGCTTACTGAAAAAATTTCTGAAAAAATTTCTGAACAATTTGAAACATTGCGCGATATGCTGGAAGATATTTCTTGGAAGTACATTGCGGCTGTAACAGGCGGAGTTTTATTTTGTATTTTTACAATTGGCGCAGTTTTAATTTTTGCCGACCCAACTGTTAAAGAACTTCCAAGCAGAACTTCAACGCAAACAGAAGATATTCCGGAAGAACGCCGCGTTCATGTAAAAATTCACGAAGGTATGTCTACTTCTGAAATTGCTGAGGCGCTTGCCGAAAAAAATATTATCGACAGCAGTTTAAAGTTCAGAATACTTTCAAGATTGCGTGGCTACGACGACAAAATGAAACCGGGTACTTATGTTTTTACAACCGAAATGACCGACGATGAAGTTTTTTCAAAAATTTTGAACGGCGATAAGCGCGTTGTGACTTTTACAATTCCGGAAGGCTTTGGCGTGAAAGATATCGCAAAAAGGCTTTATGAAATTGACTTGGTAGATGAGGAAGATTTTTTAAAGGCAGCTGAAGATTTTGCGCCTTACGACTACATGAAAAAGCAGGATGATGTTTTTTACGCAGCTGAAGGATTTTTATTTCCTGACACCTACACAGTCGAAAGTGACATATCAGTTGAGGAAATTTTGCAGATTATGGTTGACAATTTCGACAACAGATTAACGCCGGAACTTCGCAAACAAGCTGAAGAAAAAAATTTGTCAATTTATGAACTTGCAACAATGGCATCTTTGATTGAGCGTGAAGTTCGATATCCTGAAGACCGCGCCATTGTTGCACAAGTTTTTTTCAAGCGATTGCAACTTAATATGCCGTTGCAAACTGACGCAACTTTGCAGTACTTAATGGACACGCCGAAGGAAGATGTTTCAATCGAAGATACAAAAATTGAATCGCCTTACAACACCTACATTTATGCAGGACTTCCGCCGGGGCCAATCGCCAACGCCGGTATGGAATCTATTGAATCTGCCTTGAATCCTGCCGACACAGATTATCTATATTTTGTAGCTGACAGGCAAGGACACAATCATTACGCTAAAACTTACGACGAACATTTAGATTTAGTCAATCAATACAGATAAAAAAAACTCCGCACAGACAGCGGAATTTTTTTTTTGCGCAAGTTACAGGAAAAAAATTTTATGCGTCGAAAGTTAGCGACTATGAGACAGGTTATTAACACTTTCGGACGAAGTTACAAAATTTTTTTTGCAGTCGCGGCAATAATGTTTATTCAGCTGATTGGCGCAGGACAATTTTTTTTATGCGGCGCAATTTTTATCGGCGCAGTACTTGGCATTTTTTGGCATGTATCTTCCGCCGCAAGATTGGAAGCTGCCGCACAATTAAAAAATCCTGCAAAGGCAAAAAAAATTATGCTGATTGGATTGTTGTTGCGCTTGGCAATGGTATTTGTAGTTTTGGCAATTGCGGCGCACATTTCGACTGAACTTTTTTTAGCGTCAGCTGTGTGTTTTATTGCTTTTTATGTAACTGCGCTCGGAGTTTTAATTTATCACGGAAGGGGGTGAGATTATGGAACATATCGGTGTCCGCGAAACTGTTCAATTTATGGGTTTAACTTTCAACTGGGAAACTTTGTGTATGACTTGGCTGGCAATGGCGATTGCAATCTTAATTTCCTGTCTCGCCGTGCGTAGTCTAAAAGTAATTCCAACCGGCTGGCAAAACTTTATCGAAATTGTTGTTGTCTGGTTACAAAATCAAATTGACGGCATGATGGGGCGTCGCGGCAGAATGTTTGCGCCGTTCATAGTCGCGCTGTTTTTGTTTTTGCTGACAAGTAATTTGCTTGGCTTAATACCATTTTTGGAATCGCCGACAAATGACTTGAACACAACTTTAGGTTTGGCATTGCTGGTTATTGTCATGGTGCACGGCTTTGGCTTGTACTTCAAAGGCGGTCATTACATTGCGCACTTTTTCCAACCAATTGCGCCTTTTGTAATTATCAACTTGATTGAAGAAATTGCAAAGCTAATCACGCTGAGTTTTCGTCTATTTGGTAACATTCTCGCGGGCGAAATTTTAATAATCGTTCTGTTGCACTTGGTGCCAATTTGGATGCCAATTCCAAGCGTTGTTTGGCTGATGTTCAGTATTTTTATCAGCTGTGTTCACGCGGTTATTTTTACAATGCTTAGTATGGCTTATCTCGGCAACGCGATTAAGGAGTAGTTTTTTTGCCGGCAACTATTAACTAGCGTCCGGCGACTTTGTAAGGAGGAAAATTTTAATGGAACAGGCAATTATGGTAGCAGCAGCACTTATCGGTGCAGGTATTTGTATGGGTCTTGCCGCAATCGGCGCAGGCTTGGGCGACGGTATCGTTACAAGCAAATTTATTGAAGGTATTACACGTCAACCGGAAGCGCAGGGCGCGCTTTTCACAAACACTCTTATTTCTGTAGGT
>CAJOPJ010000196.1 GCA_905236325.1 uncultured Selenomonadaceae bacterium | reverse complement strand
CAAAATTTAACTGTCGCTGTTTCTTGATACCAAAAATGCACTTCAAGCTGATTTATCATTGGCGGAATTTCTGCCACTTCAAAAATATTTTCCAAATGTCGCGGCAAAAAATTACAAACACCGATCGCCTTGACTTTGCCTTCTTTATAAAGCCTTTCCATTGCACGCCAAACTTCACGATTTGAAAATTTATAATCAGCTTCATGAAAACGCGCTACCGGCCAATGTATCAGCAAAATATCTACATAGTCAACCTGCAATTTTTCCAGCGACTTATAAAATTCTTCCATCGCAGATTTATAACTGGAAATTGCATGCGGAATTTTTGTTTCAAGCAAAATATTTTCGCGCGGAATATTTTTTTTCAGCGCACGACTTACTGCACGCCCAACTAAATCTTCATTTTCATAAAGCGACGCAGTGTCAATCAATGTCAACTGATTTTGATTTTTCAAAAGCAAATTAAAAATTAAATCTTCGGCTGCAGATTCGCCAATTTTTTCTGTCAGTTTAAAAGTTCCAATTCCAACTTCCGGCAAAGTTAAGCCATTACTAATTTTGTACATGAGAAAAATCAACTCCAACAAAAAAATCTTTGCTGAAGTTGAAAAAAATTTACTGCGCGATATTAGCCTTGTACCAGTCGATTGTGCGGCGCAAACCTGTTTCAAGTTCAAGATAATCTGTTTTGCCAAATTCAATTTCTGTCTTGTCAATGTTCATACTGACTTCAGCCGGTGCGCCTTGCATACCGTCATCAGATTCAGGAACTTCGACAGGTACATTTAAAATTTTTCCGACAAGTTCAGCCAGCCGGCGAATTGTAGCAAAAGACTTTCCGCCAACATTGTAAGTAATTTCCTTGCCGTGCAACAAAATATTCCACAAATTGAAAACAGTATCAGCAACATAACAATAAACTCGACCGGCTTTTCCGCTGTCAAGCAGATTGATTTTTCCGCTCAAGCCTTTCTGAATAAAATTATACAGCACGCGACCATCGCCCGGACGAACGCCGGGACCATAAGCCAATGCAACACGCGCAATTTTTACATCTTTACCAAGTTCTTGCCAAGCATGACAAATTGCCTCGCCGCAACGCTTGCCTTCAATATAACAAGCTCTGGCGTGTGCAGGATTAGTAATTCCGCAAGTTGTTTCCAAGTATGGCGTTTCTTTTGAGCCACTGTAAATTTCACTGGTGCTGATAAATAAAAATTTTCCGCCGGCGTTCAATTTGCTGATTAAAATATCTGTCGCCAAAGTGTTCATTCTGATTGTCAGCAATTTTTTGTCGGTAAACTTTTTAGGCTGACCATAACCTGCCGCATGAATTATAAAATCTGCATTTGGCAAACTTGAACAAAATTCAAAGTCAGACAAATCGCCTTGAAAAATTTCAACATTTTCTGCGCCTTTAATGTCAACTAAATGCTCAGGCAAATTGTTGTGAATTACAATTTTGATTTTTATTTTGTCGCTCGAAAGTTCATTCAACTTCAGCAATGTGTAAATTAAATATGTTCCAATTAAACCGGTCGCGCCGGTAATCAAAACAGATTTTCCAAACAGTTGGGAGAAATTATTCCTATCCCCCCCCCCTGTTGATAAAATTATTTCATCAACATCTTTAGTGATAATTGAATTGTTCATAAAAAACCTCCTCAATCTTTAATTAAATTTTGTAATTTTTTTGAAATATCATTTGCCGTCATTTGCAAAGTTTGAAGATTTTCTTCATAACTGCCGTAAGTAGTTAAATTTTCATTAGGCACGCCGACAAATTCAAACTTAACAGCTTCGCCGGCAAAAGCCTTGACAATATCAAAAGTCAATGCGCCGCTGTAGTAAGGTTCGCAAAGCAAAATTTTTTGATTTGGCGCAGTTTTGATTAAAGTTTCGGCATCAAATGGTCGCAAAGTTGTGTAATACAAAATTGTAACATCTTCATCTTGCACGGCATTGAGAACTGAATCAAGCATATTTCCAACTGCAATTACAGTTGCCTTGTTGCCTGTTTTTATAACTTCAGCCTTGCCAAATTTAACTGCATGTTCAGTTTGGTTTGAAGTTTCTGAAAGTCTAAAATATGTAGGACTTCCATTGT
>CAJOPJ010000195.1 GCA_905236325.1 uncultured Selenomonadaceae bacterium | reverse complement strand
CAAAAAAAAATTCCAACACAATTTTGTATGTAGGCAGAATCGCAAATGAACATGAAAAAAACACTGAAGCAGTTTTGCCGATTATGAAGCAGGTTTTGAAAAAAATTCCTGACGCTAAATTAAAAATTGTCGGCGAAATTTTTCATCAAGATGTTTTTGCGCGTATGAAAAAATATATTGCCGAAAACAATCTTGAAAACAGCATTGAATTTTGCGGCTACCACAAGGAAGTTGCGAAATTTTATGAACAGGCTGATGTTTTTTTATCTACTTCACATTCAGAAGGTTTTGGCTTGGCTATTGCGGAAAGTAAATTTTTTGAACTGCCAATGGTGCTTTATAAACTTGAACGCAATGAACTTGTGCGCGACGGTAAAGGCTTAATCAGTGTTGAGCAAGGCGATTATCGCGGCGCGGCAAATGCGATTGTAAATATTTTGACTGACGCACAACTTAGGAAAAAATTGTCGGCTGAAGCGCGTGAAAGTCTCCAGCCGTTCCTGAATTATGATATTGCCGGTGCTTGGCAGAAAGTTTTTTATGACTTGGAACAAAATTTGCCAACTTCAACAGCAAGTATTGAAAATGCCGAAAATCAAAATTTTTTTGTGCAGGAACTTCAGCAAAAGCAATTTCAGATTCAACATTTATTAAGCCAACAAATTCAAAAGTAGCTTGGCAGGAACGCCGGTAATTGGCAGTTGCGGACGCAGGTCGTCAGGCAAACCAAGTGCAGAATTTTCAGCTTGGCGACGCTCGGCAATTTTTTCGCCGACTTCAATAAGCTGCTGACGCTTTAAAAAATATTCCTGCTGCGCCTCAAGACGCTTTTTTAATCTTTCCAGTCGAAGTTCCCAGTAACTTTTTTCCTGCGGCTGGAAATTTTTTTGCAAATTTTTGCTGATTGAATAGCCGCGATAATCTTCAGCCGATTCGCCAAACTGCAAAGTTTCAATCCTGCCTGCGTTGCCGGGATAAAAACACAAATAGTCCGGAAAATTTAATTCTTCCTCAAGACGATTGAAAACCCAATCTTCATAGTCAGGATTATTTTTCATTGCGGCAAGAGTTTTGTCAGTCAGCACAACAAAAATATCATCTTTGAAGCGCGAATTGTGGCTTGAAGTCTGTAAAATTTTTTCTGTAACAAAATTTTTGTAATCTTCAAGCGTCATAGAATTTTTATCTGCAGGAATATTTTTTTTAGCCTCCTGCAGAAGTTCGGCGTAAGATTTATCGGCAGTGCGATTGATTTTTTCAATTTTGTCGGCAATTTTTTCCGCACCGATAACAAAATTTCCAATCAAATTATTTTGTAGCTGAATTACAGTTTGATTCATAAAACTTCCTCCTTACAAAATTTTTAACATTATCGTGTAGGAAGGAAAATTTCTAAAGCTGTTTTTGAAAAATAATTTTTGTGCCGCTTGGGAAATTTTTATAAAGTTCAAAAATTTTGCCGTTCAGAGTGATGGTTAATTGCGTTCCTAAACCTGTGCGCAGTTCGAGATTTTTAATTTCGCGGTGCATTTCTAAAATAAAATTGCCGTCCTCAAAGTGAAAATTGCCATCGCTTTCCAAAAATGGCAAACCAACGCCGTGTGATTTATAAATTGTGCGTTGTAGGATAAAATTTTCGCCGTCGAAATTTAAAATTTCAATGACAGGTGTTTTTTGCACAGAATGGATAAATTTTATTTCCAACGGCAGATTTTTTTTTGCGTTTATAGCTGTGATAATTTTTTTTACGCCGCCGACTTCGGCTAGGACGTAAATTTTTTTTTCGCAGTGTGCCGTAATAAAAATCAAAAAAACACCTAAAAAAATTGCAATAAAAAATTTTTTCATAAAAAACCTCTACAAAAAAAAATCCTCCTTGCGGAGGAAAGTTTAGTTTAAAATCAATATTCGTTAACCAAAGCCATGATATCGGCTGCGCTGTTTTCGGAGCCGAGAACATTTTTAATTTTGTGTGCGACAAGTTCTTTGATGTAATCGCGACCAGGAGCGATGTATTGGCGTGGATCGAAATGTTCAGGATGTGCTTTGAAGTGTTCGCGAATACCGGCTGTCATTGCAAGGCGAAGGTCGGAGTCGATGTTGATTTTGCAGACTGCGGACTTTGCAGCTTTGCGAAGTTGGTCTTCTGGGATTCCGATAGCGTCGTCAAGTTTGCCGTCGTTGTCATTGATAATTTTTACATATTTTGGAATGACTGAGGATGCGCCGTGGAGAACGATTGGGAAACCGGGAATTTTCTTTTCAATTTCTGCAAGAACATCAAAGCGGAGTTCCGGCGGTTCAAGAACGCCTGTTTCAGGATTGCGTGTGCATTGTGAAGGTTTAAATTTAAATGCGCCGTGCGAAGTTCCGATAGCGATAGCTAAGGAGTCGCAACCTGTCTTGCTGACAAATTCTTCAACTTCTTCAGGTTTTGTGTAGTGTGCGTTTTCTGCGGAAACATTGACATCATCTTCAACGCCGGCAAGCTGTCCAAGTTCAGCCTCGACAACTACATTGTGTGCGTGTGCGTATTCGACAACTTCTTTAGTTTTTTCGATGTTTTCTTGGAAAGAATAGTGCGAACCGTCGAACATAACTGAAGTGAAACCGTCATCAATGCAGGATTTGCAGGTTGCAAAGTCAGGACCGTGATCCAAGTGCAGAGCGATCGGAATATCATTGACTTCCAAAGCAGCGCGAACAAGATGAACAAGGTAGCGCGAATTAGCATATTTTCTTGCGCCTGCGGAACATTGCAGGATAACCGGCGAATTGAGTTCGGCAGCTGCGCCTGTGATACCTTGCACGATTTCCATGTTGTTAACATTAAATGCACCGATTGCGAATCCGCCATCATAAGCTTTTTTGAACATTGCTGTAGTTTTAATCAACGGCATTATACATTACCTCCTAAACTTCAGAAAAACTAATTCTTAAACTGCGGTGATTTTAGCACATTTTAACTAAAACTTGCAATACAAATTTTCAAAAAATTTTTAAAAAAATTCTTCGCCGTCAATGAAGGTTTTCAAAATTTTAAAATCAGAATTGAAAATTACAAAATCAGATACCTTGCCGACTTCGATTGAGCCGATTTTGTCATAAAAATTTAATCGCCGTGCAGGATTTTTTGTAACAGTTTCGATAACCTGCGGCAAAGTTAAATTTGTATTGTCAAAAAAATTTTTCACAACATCATTTAATTTTGCAACGCTGGCAGCAATAGTTCCATCCGCCAAAGTAGCTAAATTTCCTTGCACAAAAATTTTTTGTCCGCCAAGTTCACTTTCGCCGTCACCAATGCCACAAGCCCTGCAAGAATCTGTTATCAAAATAATTTCGGCAAGTGATTTGATTTTTGAAATAATTTTTTGTACGGCAGGGTGAATATGAACATTATCGGCGATGACTTCGACAGTTGCGTTTGAATTGAACGCCGCGCCGACAATTCCAGGTTTTCGATGATGAAGACCTGTTTGAGCGTTAAATAAATGCGTAATGTGATTTGCGCCGCGCTTTATGGCTTGCAT
>CAJOPJ010000194.1 GCA_905236325.1 uncultured Selenomonadaceae bacterium | reverse complement strand
TTAAGCTAACATTTGTTCCAGAATTGTAGCAGAATCTTCAACGCAACCAATACATGGACGCAAATTTTTACTGCGAATTTCGCGACAATTTAACGCGCCGACTTTTGAAAAAAATTTTTTCTCAAACTCGGCAATAAGTTTTTCAGCTTTATCTTCGATAAATTTTTTTTGCAGAACAATTTCAGCAGCACAAACTGTGCCGCATTTAATTTTTCTGCCGCCGGAATATGGTGCGCCGATTTTTTTTGCGTCGTCGAAAGAAATTCCTGCGTCGTCAGCAAATGCGCACAAAACCGACTGCGAACAGCTCAAAGGTCCTTGCATAAATTCAACAGCTTTTAAAACTTTATTTTCCATAACAAAAATCACTCCTAAAAAAATTTTCTCCAAACCAAATTTTCTACAAACAAATTTTCGGTGCGCAAAAAATTTTTCCTATCAGCTTGAGTAAAATGTGATAAAATTATACAGATTTTTTGTGGAGGTCTTAAAGTTAGCAAATTATTTGTCGCTGAAATTGGGGGCTTAATTTTGAAAATTAGAATTGCAGGAATTGTCGAAGAAAGTTTTGTTGATGGCTCAGGAATCAGATTTGCAATTTTTTTTCAAGGTTGTGTGCGAAATTGTTTTAATTGTCACAATCCTGAAACGCACGACTTGAACGGCGGAAAAATTTTTGATACGCAGGAAATTTTCGACAAGATAAAAAAAAATCCACTGCTGACAGGAATTACTTTAAGCGGCGGCGAGCCATTTTTGCAAATTGAACCTGCAAATGAACTTGCAAAATCTGCTAAAAAAATTGGCTTGAATGTTTGGTGCTATACAGGTTACAATTTTGAAAATTTGCCGCAAAACGCACAGGAATTTTTGCAAAATATTGATGTTTTGGTGGACGGCGAATATGTTGATGACTTGCGCGACTTGGAATTAAATTTTTGCGGCTCAAGTAATCAGCGCATTATCGATGTAAAAAAATCTTTGCAGGCAGGAAAGGTTGTGCTTTGGAATGAAAATTTGTAAGGCGGCAATTTTCGATATGGACGGCACGCTGGTTGATACAATCGACGACTTAGCTGACAGCGTGAATGAAATGTTGGCGCATTTTAATTTGCCGCAACATTCGACTGAAATTTTGCAAAGTTATTTCGGCGAAGGCGCAAGAAAAATGCTTGAACGCGCCTTGCCGATTGAAAAAATTTCTGATACAGTTTTTTTTGAAAACGCGCTTGAAATTTACAATCAATGTTATGCAAAAAATATCACAAATAAAACAAAACCTTACGCCGGAATTATGGATTTGCTGACTGAATTGCAAAATAAAAAAATTCCGCTCGGAATTTGCACTAATAAGCAAAATTTTGCCGCGCAAATTATTGCTGAAAAAATTTTGTCGCCAATTAAATTTAAAAAAGTTTTCGGCGATGAAAAAAATAAACCACGCAAGCCGAATCCTGCGCGTGCACTTGAAATTGCGGCAAGTTTCGGCGTGAAAAATTTTGAAGTTGCCTACTTCGGCGACACGACTATTGATATGCAAACTGCCCTCAACGCAGGTTTTTTGCCAATCGGAGTAACTTGGGGCTTTCGTTCGGTCGAAGAATTAAAACTTTCCGGCGCGGAAATTATTATAAATTATCCGACTGAAATTTTTAATTTTGTGGAATTTATTTAGAAAGGTGGTAATTTTTATGGAAAATTTAGTAAAAAATTTGCAAGAAAAAAATTATAATCCCTGCGGAACATTGACAGGACGCGAAATTAAAATTTGTAATCTTGCGCGAAAAAATTATTTTAATTTGCCTTTCAAACAAAATATTCGCACGATTGTAATTTCAGAAATTGGCTCAATGATGCCCGATAGTAATTTTGAAAATGCTTCAGAAATTAAAAATTGGTCGGCACGAACTTTGAATGATTTTGAACTTTTGGCTGCAATTGATTTTGATGCCGATGAATTTGAAAATTTTTCCGAAATTGAACGCGGCTTTTGCAAATATTTAGTACACATTTTGCGCGAAAATCGGTATAACATTTTTTATAATCGACTGGTCGATTTTTGTAATGAAATTGACGCAGAAATTTTTAAAACTGCCGAAAAAAATAATTTAAATTTCAATATTTTGGAGCAAAAAATAAATTCACTTGCCGGCGAAGGAAATTTTTCAATGTCTTTAAACAATTTGACTGATGAATTTTTAAATTTTATCATGAATTATAAATAAAAAAGCAAATTTTAACAAATAATTGGGAGTGATTTAATTTGAATTGCAGGGAAAAATTAAAATTTGCGCGTCGAATTGTAATTAAAGTTGGAACAAGTACTTTGACGCACAACAATAATTTTAATTTAAATTTGTATCGCATTGAACATTTAATACGCGAAATTGCAGATTTGCACAACGCCGGCAAGGAAATTATTTTTGTAACTTCCGGCGCAATCGCGGCAGGTATCGGCAAAATGAACTTAAAAAACAAGCCGGAAAATATTCCTGAAAATCAAGCATTGGCGGCGATTGGTCAAGGCGTTTTAATGCATATTTATGAAAAATTTTTTGCAGAGTACGGCTTGACTATGGGACAAATTTTACTTACAAAAGATAATGCTACAAATGAACACGCACGCGAAAATTCCAAAAATTCGCTCATGGCACTTTTGCAAATGGGCGCAATTCCTGTAATAAATGAAAATGATGCTGTTGCAGTTGATGAAATTAAAATCGGCGACAACGACAATCTGTCCGCGATTGTCGCTGTTATGATTGATGCCGAAGTTTTGATTATTTTAACCGACATTGATGGTCTTTATAACAAAAATCCAAAAGTCAGCGGCGACGCAAAAATTTTGCACGAAGTAAAAAAAATTGATGACGCTGTTGAAAAAATGGCTGGCGGTGCAGGTACAAAACTTGGAACCGGCGGAATGTTTACTAAAATTCAAGCTGCAAAACTCACCACGCAAAATAATATTCCAACTGTGATTGTCAGCGGCAAGGAAATTGAAAATTTGCGGCGCGTCTTAAATGGCGAAGAAATTGGAACAATTTTTAGCGCGTAAGGCGCATTTTTTTTTTTGTAAATTTTTTTTTGCACAAAGGATTTTTTTAACTTTGACAGAAATTTCACTGCATAGGAATTGTAAAATTTATTTTGTAAAGGAGTTTTTCAAAATGGATGAACACACATTTTTAGTTGAAAAAGAATGTCCTGTTTGCATGAAAAAAACGCGCGTCTTAAAAACTAAATCGCGTCTTTTGGTTGAAAAAACCGACGAAGATTTTTGCGTACACTACAAAGGTTTCAATCCTTACTACTACAAAATCTGGGTTTGCGAACATTGCGGCTTTGCGGCGGACGAAAAAACTTTCACAACGCCAATGTCGCCAAAACCGCGTAAGGAACTTTGGGACTATCTTTCGCAAAAGGAAATTGAATTTGAATTTAAAGATGAACGCGACTTGCCCGACGCAATAGCTTCCTATCAATTGGCAATCAGCTATCTTGATTTAATTAAAGCACCGCCTTCAAAGCGCGGTTCATTGAATTTGCAGCTTGCTTGGATTTACAGATTCAGCGGCGATTCTGAACTTGAAAAGGAATATCTTGAAAAAGCTGCGGAATATTATGACCAATCAATAACAACAGAACGCTATCCAATCGGCAATATGACTGACAATGCGGCAATGTATCTGGTTGGTGCAATTTATTACAGACTTGGTGATTATGAAAAATGCGCACAGCATTTGTCCAGAATTATTGGCGATCAATCTGTGCGCGGTCGTGAGCCTAAAGTTTATGATAAAGCGCGCGATTTGTGGGCTGACGTTCGTGAACAACAAAAAAATGACAAGAAAAAACCTGCTTAATTTTTTGCTGATAGTCCTGCTTGCGTTTTTTAGCACAAACTGCGCCGCCGCAGCAGAAAAAATTCTATACATTCCACACGACAATCGCCCGATAGTTTATGAACAGACAATCGCAGTACTTGAAACACTCGGCTATGAAATTATTTCGCCGCCGGAAAATTTACTTGGCAACCGCGAACAATTCGGCAATCCCGACGAACTTTGGTCTTGGCTGAATGAAAATACAACAAAAGATATTCGCGCGGCAGTAATTTCAACTGACGCAATGCTTTATGGCAGTTTAGTTGCGTCGCGCAAACATGATTTTGACAGGCAGGAAATTTTAAATCGCGTGGAGCTTTTTCGTGAATTTCGCAAACTGAATAAGCGACTGCCGATTTATGCTTTCGGTTCAATAATGCGAACGCCGCGCAATGCTGAATCTTCAGGTTATGAAGAGCCGGATTATTACAGAAATTACGGCGCAAATATTTTCAGATACACTGCGCTGGAAGATAAGCAAGAAATTGAAGGCTTAACGCCTCACGAACAGAAAGAATTGGACTTTTTGCAAAGACTAATTCCGGAACGCGCACTTCATGATTGGCGTGAAAGGCATGAAAAAAATTTTTATGCAAATGAACGCTTAATTGATTTAGCGCAGGAAAATATTTTCAGCTACCTGTTGCTTGGTCGCGACGACAATGCGCCTTATTCCCAAACGCACATGGAAAGTCGCCGACTTAAAGATTATGGCACGACAGTCAATGCAGAAAATTTTCAAACAATTGCCGGAATTGATGAAATTGGCTTAATGCTTTTAACGCGTGCAGTCAATGATTTAACAAAAAATGTGCCAAAAATTTTTGTTCGATACAACTGGGGACGCGGCGGTCAAACTATTCCGCTCTACTCCGACGAACCAATCAGCAATTCAATCAGCGCAGAAATTATTGCTCTCGGCGCAGAACAAATTTCAAACCCCAATCTTGCCGATTTGGTTTTAATGGTAAATACAGATCCCTACGGCAGAACTTATGACGCGACCGGCGGACAAAATGACAGCAAAGATATGCAGTCAAAAACATTCTTTGCCGAAACTGTTCAAGAATATATTTCAGTTGGAAAACTCGTTGCTGTAGCTGATGTTGCTTTTGCAAATGGCGCAGATAATGCCCTGCTTGAAGTTTTAAATCAGCGCGATTTGCTTTTTAAGCTGAACGCCTACGCCGGCTGGAATACTGCCACAAATTCAACAGGTTTTGCGCTTAGCACCGGAATTTTATCAAAACGCATGAACTATCGCGCAAGAAAAAATTTGCTGACGACGCGCTATGTTGATGACTGGGCTTATCAAGCCAATGTGCGTGGAATTGTTGCAGGGCAAATTCGCTGGTTGCG
>CAJOPJ010000193.1 GCA_905236325.1 uncultured Selenomonadaceae bacterium | reverse complement strand
TCCCGAATGGAGCTTGACAATTTATAACGCGGCGTCAACTCCCTACACCTTAACAATTATGACGGTTGCGGCGGTAATTTTTGTGCCTATAGTTTTAATTTATCAGGGCTGGACGTACAAAATTTTCAAGGAAAAAATAGGAATTAGTGAAAAGTAGAAAAATTAATTTATAAAACTAAAAAAGCCGCCTTTGTAAATGCGATGAATAAGAGAATTTACTCGGGCGGCAAATTTTTTTGCAAATTATTTTTCAAGCAAACTAATTATTGTATCCTTCAACATATCGGAAGGATCTAAATCTATGTGGCAAGTGTATTTATCAACGTTTTTGAGAATTGCGCCGGCTTTTTCCAAAACTTCATTCAAACTCAAGCAATTTTCAAAATTCGTAATCATTGCGGAGGTAAGTTTTTTATTAAGCGCGGCAGTTCGTGCAACAACGCCTTCACTCATATTTCGGGAACTGAAATAAAATTTTTTCTTGCCGGTATTATCTGAAACAATTAAACCGAGAAACAGCCCGCTTGTCTCAATCTGAAACGGAACGCAAAAATCATTTTCATGATCGTCAATCAGATATTGCCCGTCAATTTTATCTTGCGCCACATCTGAAAGAATCAGGTTAAACGGCACGGGCGGATTTTTGGAATTTTTATAGAGGCGGAAAAGTTCGCGATTATAATGATTGACATTCAAAATCATAATTTTATTTTTCAGCGATTCGCCGATAAAAAATGCCTCCGTCGCTCCATTCTTTTCAAGCGGCGCGTCCGTCATATCGCCGGAAAAAACAACCTTTTCCGTTCTTGTGTCAATCGAATTTACTTGGCTGAAATCAGCGTCCTTGTCAATATCAACGCCGCTGCCGTTCAAATGCAGATCTAAATCAATTCGCACTTCGTCATTATTTTTCATCAGATTCAACCAATGAACGCCGAAAAGGCAGGATCGATTTTTGAAACTGTAGCAAGAGCCTTCGGGAATATTCCCAATAAATTTTTTCTCATTTACGGGCAAGGCGTATGTAAAATTTGGGGGAATATAAATTCGCTTGCCGCGTACCTTCGTCCGGAGGTTTTCAACAATCGAATTAACAACCACATCAAGAATTTTTTCGGTATCTGCCCGCACCTTGCCGGAATAATCCTTGACAAAAGTTTTGCCGTTGCGAATGTTATACGCAATGTGTTCAGGCGTGGAAAGTCGATAAAGTAAAGCGTTAGCCAACGCCGCCTTTTTGTAATTCGTAACTTTCGACAATTCCATTTTCAGTTGGTTAAAATCAACATTTTCTGCTGAAGTCAAATGATTTAAAATTTTCGGCTCCAGCGGCTTATGGTAGTGGTCGGCAAATTTACGAATACGATTTATGGTTGCGCTGAGATATTTTGAGTGCGGCTTAAACGCCAGCCACAGCGGCTTAAACCTGTGAAAAATGCTTGCCAATTTTTCAATTCCGTTTTTGCCTATGTAGTGAATAAAATATTCATCAAAGTTCAGTTGCGATTTTTTCAGTTTTTCGACAGTCTCGGCATTTTTTATCAGCAACGCCGACCCTGTACCGAGATAAATCATGTGGCGCAGGAACTGTACGGGATTTTGCGGCACAATTTTTAAACTGTCACAAAGTTTAACAAAAAGTTCCTTGTTCGGCACTTCCGAAATTTCAAAATCAATGTCAAGATAATCAATTATATCAATAAGACTGTTCATCATATCTTCAGAAAGTTCCGCGCCGGAGTGCAAAATTTCCAACGTGCGATTTTTAATTTCAAATTTACTGATAGAACCGACAATAAAAATTTTTACTTGGTCGGCAGTGTCCGGAAATCCCAATTCGTCATTCGGAATGTAAACAAAATCCCTTTGAGATTTTTCAAGGCGTTCCATACCGTAAGACGCAAGATAACGCCGCAATTTGTCAAAAACAACTTCCTGCGGAGTAAAATTGGCGATTCTTTGCGAAGATCTATAAAAATTCCGATTCATTTCATAAATATTGCAACCGTACTTGTCTTTGATGTAATTTGTAATTCTTGAAGAGGAAACGTAGGGGCACTCTTGAAACGTTTTCACCGTAACAAAAAAAGCGTTTTCAAGATTTTTTTCGTTTGCCAAAGTGTATTGCGGAAGGTGTTCGTTTTCAAATTTTGGTACAGCTTTAAATAAATTCAAAGTAGCTTGAATAAATTTAAAAATTTCATCGCCGGTCTTCATTTAAGCAAGTCTCCTTTAAAACGAAACAAAGGCGGTAAAAACCGCCTCGTCCGATCGGCGGGAAGTAAAAGTAATTTCTCTACAAGAAAAGGAACTTCCTATGCCGAAGTATATTGATTTCAAGAAACAATTTCCAATCTCATTAATTACTTGAAGTGTACCATATCAAAATTTTGTTGTCAATTACTTTAAAACAATTTAATAAACTCCTTCGCTCAAAATAATTTCTTCAACGCGGGCTTTTTCGGCGTCATAATTGCTGATAAAATGCGCCTTAACCATAGCCTCAATAACTACAAGTTGCCGCTGTTTCGCCAACATAAAATTTACATAGGGCGAATAAATCGAAGGCGCGTT
>CAJOPJ010000192.1 GCA_905236325.1 uncultured Selenomonadaceae bacterium | reverse complement strand
ATATTCCGCAAGCAAATAAAGTTATGCACGAAGGCGGCTGGGACAGAAAAAAATTTGTCGGCGTTCAACTTCAAGGCAAAATTTTAGGCGTTATCGGTCTCGGCAGAATCGGTGCTGGCGTTGCTAAAAGGGCGCAGTCTTTTGAAATGCAAGTTGTAGCTTATGATCCTTTCATTAGCGCAGACAGAGCAGAAAGTCTTGGCGTTAAACTTGTCGAATTGGATGAACTTTTCAAAATCGCCGACTTCATTACTGTTCATATGCCGCTGACTAAAAAAACTGAAAATATGATTACACTTGACAAGATGAAGATGATGAAGTCTTCCGTGCGCTTGATTAACTGTGCACGCGGCGGAATTATCAATGAAGTTGACTTGGCAACTGCTTTGCAGGAAAAAATTATTGCCGGCGCGGCGATTGATGTTTTTACTTCCGAACCGATTGACAAAAATTCGCCGCTGATTGGCGCACCAAATATTATTTTGACACCGCACTTGGGCGCGTCAACTGTTGAGGCGCAGATTGGCGTTTCTGTCGATGTTGCCGGCGGTATCCTTGACGCACTGGAAAATAAACCTGTCACAACTGCTGTTAATATGCCGCACATTCCGGCGCATATCTTGAAAAAAATTACACCTTACCTTGATTTGGCTGAAAGGCTTGGCAGAACTATTACTGCGCTAAGCAAGGAACCTATTTCAAACCTGCAAGTCAAAGTCAATGGCAAAATTGCGGACGACAATCCAACGCTAATTTCAACTGCAGTGCTGAAAGGCGTTTTGTCCGACGCACTTGAACATGTAAATATGATTAACGCTAACTTGCTGGCAACTGACAGAGGTATTCACATTACTGAAAATTTCTCACGCACGGCTACAGATTTCTCAAACACAATCACAGTTACCGCAGGAAAAAATTCTGTAACAGGAACTTTGTTCGGCTCGGAAGGCAGAATTGTCAATATAAATAATTTCCGCGTCGATGTTGATCCTCACGCCAGAATTTTAATTTGTCCGCACATGAATCGTCCCGGCGTTATCGGCGAAATTGGAACTATGCTTGCAGGTTATCAGATAAATATTTCAGGTATGCAGGTTGGAAAGACGGACATTGACGGCACAAATTTAATGGTTTTGACTGTTGACAATCCAATTTCAGCTGAAGTTATTGAAAAAATGAAACAATCAGAAGCAATTTTTGACGCAACATTGGTGGCTTTTGAAGATGCAGAATAAAATTATCTTTGTAATTGTGCTGACGATATTTTTTGTCGGCGCAACTTTTTTTGCCTTCAATTCTGCTGAAGAAATATCTGTTGCAGAGAATCAGCCTGTTGAACCCGCAACAAAAATTGTAACTGTCTTTGTTTCCGGTCAAGTTAAAAATCCTGCAGTTGTTAAACTTGAAGACAGCGGCGACTTGCGCAAAGTTGACGCTGTTAACGCTGCCGGCGGCTTAACTGATTTTGCCGATACTGAAGTTGTAAATCTTGCCGAGCCAATTTTTGATGGCGCACATATTCACATTCCAACTAAGGAAATTTTTTTTCAAGAAACGTCGGAAAATTTGCAGGCTGAATCCGAAAGCACATTGATTAACATAAACACTGCCGATGAAACCGAACTTCAAAAACTTAGGCGGGTAGGTCCTGCCATTGCCAAGCGCATTATTGAATACCGCGAGCAAAATGGCAGATTTCAAACTATAGAGGACATTAAAAAAGTTCGCGGTATCGGCGAAAAAACTTTTCAAGGCTTCCGCGACAAAATTACTGTTAATTAGTTTGGAGATGGAACGATGAAAAATAAATTGACTTGTGAAATTTGTCCGCACCATTGCCAACTTGAAGTTAATGAAGTCGGCAAATGTCGCGGTCGAATAAATGTCGGCGAAAAAATTACTGCGCTGAATTATGGCGCGTTGACTTCAATTTCAATAGATCCTATTGAAAAAAAGCCGCTGTATCATTTTTTTCCCGGCAGTTGGATTTTGTCAGTCGGCAGCTATGGTTGCAATTTAAATTGTCCTTTCTGCCAAAATTTTGAAATTTCAATGGCTGATTCAACTTTCCCGGCACAACATATGCCGCCGGAAAAATTAGTTGCTGTTGCGCTTGAGTTTGCTCATGAACAAAAAAATATCGGCGTTGCTTTTACTTACAATGAACCGACAATCAGCTTTGAATATATTCAAGACACCTGCGAACTTTTGCATGAAGTCGGCTTGAAAACTGTTTTGGTTACAAATGGCAATATTTGCTCCGCGCCGCTGAAAAAAATTCTGCCTCTAATCGACGCGATGAATATTGACTTAAAAGGCTTTAGTCAAAAAATTTATGACAAACTCGGCGGCGATTTTGAAACTGTCAAAAATACTATCAAACTTGCAAATCAAAATTGCCATGTCGAAGTTACAACGCTGATTGTGCCGGAAATGAATGATTCTGAATCCGAAATACATTCCGAAGCAAAATGGCTTGCCGAAATTTCTGCTGAAATTCCACTGCACATAAGCAGATTTTTTCCACGCTACAAAATTACTAATCACGCGCCGACTGATATAAAAAAAATTTATCGCTTTGTCGAAGTTGCTAAAAATTATTTGCACTTTGTCTATCCAGGTAATTGCTGATTAAAAAAAAATTTGTATTGACAATTTGACTAATTAGTGTTAATCTTTGCCGCGTTAAGAAAATTGAAATTGGATTGGGGCTGAGGAATTGGCGGACGAAAAAAAAATTATACTCGACAATGAGGATGGCGATAGCGCAGAAATAAACGCAGATTTAACTGCAAATACTTCAGATGAATTAACAGAAGTTGAGGACGGCGTGCCAAATTGGACTGAGGAAGTTGAAAATTTAAAAGCTGAAATTGACGCAAAGAATGACAGGCTTTTAAGATTGCAAGCTGACTTTGACAATTTCAGAAAACGCGCTGCTAAAGAAAAAACTGAACTTGCCGCGACAATTGAACAGGCATTTTTGACTGACTTGTTGCCTTTGTTGGACAATTTAAGCAGAGCGTCAAGTGCGGCTGAAGGCGAAAATTCAGATGTCGAAACTGTGCGCAAAGGTCTTGAAATGATTCAGCAGGAAACCCTGAACGCGCTGACAAAGCATGGACTTGAACAGATTGACACAACAGATAAAATGTTCGATCCAAACTTTCACCAAGCAGTTGGCACAGTTCAAGATGAAACTAAGCAGGAAGGCGCGATTGCAGTTGAATTTCAACGCGGTTACATGGCGCACGGCAAAGTTATTCGCCCCAGCATGGTACAAGTTGTTAATAATGGATAAATGATAATGAAAAATTGGAGGTAGAAATTATGAGTAAAGTTATTGGTATTGACTTAGGTACAACAAATAGCGTCGGCAGTGTTTTGGAAGGCGGCGAACCGACAGTTATCACAAATCCTGAAGGCAGCAGAATTACTCCTTCGGTTGTAGGTTTTACTAAAGATGGTCAGCGTTTGGTTGGACAGCTTGCAAAGCGTCAAGCAGTTTCCAATCCTGACAGAACAATTTCCTCAATCAAGCGTCACATGGGCGAAAATTACAAAGTTTCAATCGACGGCAAAGACTACACGCCGCCGGAAATTTCAGCAATGGT
>CAJOPJ010000191.1 GCA_905236325.1 uncultured Selenomonadaceae bacterium | reverse complement strand
GTCGAAAGGAAAAATGCAGGGCTAATTTACAATCCTGGCGATGAAGAAATTATGCAAATGCAGCGTGATTGTCTGCAAAAAATGGATGAGTTCAACGCAACAACTTCCGCTCAACTTGAACTGCGACTTAAATTGATGCGTGAAATGCTCGGCTCTTGCGGCGAAAATTGTTATATGGAAGTGCCATTTCACGGAAACTGGGGCGGCAAAAATTTATTTTTTGGCAACAATGTTTATGTTAATTTTAACTTGACAGTGGTTGATGATGTTGAAATTATTGTTGGCAATAATGTTTTGATTGCGCCGAATGTGACTTTAACAACGGCAAACCACCCAATCAATCCTGAACTGCGCGGCAAAGGCTATCAGTACGCAAAAAAAATTGTAATTGAGGACAATGTTTGGCTTGGTGCAAATGTCACTGTTCTGCCCGGTGTAACTATTGGCAAAAATTCTGTCATTGGTGCCGGCAGTGTTGTTTCAAGAAATATTCCGGCAAATGTTGTGGCAATGGGCGTGCCTTGCAGAGTTTACAGAAATATTACCGATGATGACAAAAAATATTTTGACGGCGGCAATTTGATTGATTATGAAAATTTGATTTAAAAAAGGCTTTGACTGAAATAGAAAAATTGATTATGATATCCTTGTTTAAGATAGGTAGTGCGAAACTGAAAATTTAATTGCGGAGGAGGATTTTTATATATGCTCAGATTTCGGAATGACTTGAGCAGCTGTTCAGTTTGCATTGCAAATTATTTTTTTTAGGAGGCTTTTTTATGAACAGTAAAGTTCTTCAGCGTATTGCGTACGCTTGTGGTACTTTCGGACACGACATTTTTTACGCAATGCTTGGCGGTTACTTTATGTTCTTTGTAACAAGTAACCTGTTTAATTCGCCAGACGCAGCCGGTAAAGAGCATGACGCTTACATGATTGGCGTTATTACAACAGTTATTTTGGTTTTGCGTGTAGCGGAGCTTTTCATTGATCCATTCATCGGCAACATGATTGATAAAACTAAAACGCGCTGGGGCAAATTTAAGCCTTGGGTTTTAGTTGGCGGCGTTGTCGGTGCTGTTACGCTGGCTATTTTGTTCACAGACTTTGGCGGAATGGCAATGACAGATCCAATGACTTATTTAATTGGTTTTACAGTTCTGTACTTGATTATGGATATTTTTTATTCCGGTAAAGATGTTGCAATTTGGTCAATGATTCCTGCGCTTAGTTTTGACAGCCGCGAACGCGAAATTACAGCTACTTATGCGCGTATTGGTTCAGTTTTTGGCGGACAGCTTGTTACAATTATGGTTATGCCGCTGGTTTTGTTCTTTTCAATCAATCAGAACGGTGGGGCAGGTGATCCGCGCGGTTGGTTTATGTTTGCCTGTATCGGCGGCGCAATTTCAGTTATTGGCGCGATTATTCTTGGTATTGGAACTAAGGAGCAAGAATCCGAACTGCGCGAAAACAAGGAAGAAACCGGCTTTGCAGATGTCTTTAAAATTCTTGGGCAAAACGACCAGTTGATGTGGATTGCATTGACTTATTTAATTTTTGGTCTTGGACAAAATATTGTTAACAACTTCAATCTGTACTATTTTACATACATCCTTGGTGATTCGACGCAGATTTCATTTTTGGGCGTTATCAATGTTATTATTGGTTTGGCGGCAGTTGCGCTGTTTCCGACTTTGACAGCTAAATTTAGTCGTCGCGGTTTATTTTTTGTATCGATTGGTATTATGATTCTGGCGTTGGTGATATATGCTTTTGCCGGACAGAGCGTGACATTGACTTTACTTTCTGCAGGACTTTTTGCACTTCCGCAGCCGCTGATTTTCTTGGTTGTCTTGATGACAATTACAGATACAGTTGAATATGGACAGTTGAAACTTGGGCACCGCGATGAGGCATTGGTACTTTGCGTGCGTCCTTTGATTGATAAACTTTCCGGTGCGCTTACAAGTGCATTGGTTGGTTATACTGCGGTTTGGGTTGGTATGACTACAGGGGCGACAGCAGATACAATTTCGCCTGAAGGTGTTTTTAACTTCAAGCTGATTATGTTTGCCGCGCCTATCGTGTTGATTATAATTGCCGGCTTATTTTATCGTTCTAAAGTTACCTTGACAGAAGAAGAACATGAGCGCATTGTTAAGGAACTTGAAGAAAAATGGGCTGATATGAAGAAGTAAGATTTTATGGGCTGGGATTTAGGATTTAGGTAAGACTTTATCCTAAATCTTTGCCTTGTTTTTTTATAAAGGAGGTTATCTTGATGAAATTTTTTGATGATATGCAAAAAGTTTTTGAGGAAAAATTTGGTGCAGTTGAAACGCAAAAATATTTCTCTCCTGGTCGCGTGAATTTGATTGGTGAGCATACTGACTACAATGGTGGGAATGTTTTTCCCTGCGCGATTTCACTTGGCACTTACGCACTTGTTGCGCCGCGCAGTGATTCAGTTTCGCGCGTCTATTCAATGAACTTGGCAGACAAAGGCGTTATTGAATTTCCAATGAACGGCTGCAAGTACAACAATGAATATGACTGGGCGAATTATGTTGCGGGGACTGTGGCGACTTTTGAACAGGCAGGTTATAAGGCGACGCATGGTTTTGACATTGTTGTTTATGGTACTTTACCTGCTGGGGCGGGCTTGAGTTCTTCGGCGGCAATGGAGGTTTTGACTGCAGTTATTTTGAAGGAAAATTTCGGCTTTGATATTGATATGGTTGAAATGGTTAAACTTGCGCAGAAGGCTGAAAATGAATTTGTTGGAATGAACTGTGGAATTATGGATCAGTTTGCTGTTGGAATGGGCAAGAAAGACTGTGCGATTTTGCTTGACTGCAACACTTTGAAATATCGCTACAGTCCTGTTAAACTTGATGGCTGTTCAATTGTTATAACCAACACCAACAAGCCTCATTCGCTGGTAACTTCGGCTTATAATGAACGCCGCAGTCAATGTGAACACGCGCTTAAGGAAGTTCAAGCAGTTAAACCTGAGCTTAAGGCTTGGGGCGAGCTTTCTAACGCTGAATTTGATGAACTTGAGCACAACATTACAGATCCAATTGAAAGACTTCGTGCGCGTCATGCAGTGCGTGAAAATCAGCGTACATTGGAAGCAGTCAGCGCGTTGGAAAAAAATGACATTGAAAAATTTGGTCAGCTTATGCACGATTCCCATGTGTCGCTTTGTGAAGATTATGATGTTACCGGCGTTGAACTTGATACGCTTGCTGAACTTGCTTGGACTGTTGAGGGTTGCATTGGTTCAAGAATGACAGGCGCAGGTTTTGGTGGTTCAACTGTCAGCATTGTTAAAAATTCTGCGCTTGAGAACTTCAAGAAGGTTCTTCAGGAAGGTTACACTAAAAAAATTGGTTACGCGCCGAGTTTTTATGTTGCTGATATTTCTGACGGCACGCACAGAATTGTTTGAAAGGTGGTAATAAAATGTCGATTTTAGTTTGTGGTGGGGCGGGCTATATTGGTTCGCACGCTGTACATCAGCTGATTGCTAAAGGCGAAGAGGTTGTTATTGTGGACAATTTGCAGACAGGGCATCGCAAGGCAGTCAATCCAAAAGCTAAATTTTATGAAGGCGACATTCGCAACGCTGAAGTCCTTGACAAAATTTTTACTGAAAACAGCATTGAAGCCGTGATTCATTTTGCGGCAAATTCACTGGTCGGCGAAAGTGTTGAAAAGCCTTTAAAATACTTCAACAACAATGTTTATGGTATGCAGATTTTGTTGGAGGGTATGGTTAAGCACGGCGTTGATAAGATTGTTTTTAGTTCGACGGCGGCGACTTATGGTGAGCCTGAGAAAGTGCCGATTGAGGAAAATGACAAGACTGAGCCTACCAATCCTTACGGCGAATCTAAATTGATTATGGAGCATATGATGAAGTGGGTAAGTCGCGCAAATGGCATTAGGTTTGTCAGCTTGAGATATTTTAATGCTGCAGGAGCATTGGAAGATGGTTCAATTGGTGAAGACCATAAAACTGAAACGCACTTGATACCGCTGATATTGCAAGTGCCTCTTGGTAAGCGCGACCACATTACAATTTTTGGTGATGATTATCCTACGCCGGACGGAACTTGCTTGCGTGATTATATTCATGTCATTGACTTGGCTGACGCACATATTTTGGCGTTGAATTACCTGCGTGACGGTGGCAAGTCAAATATTTTCAATCTTGGTAATGGACAGGGCTTTTCAGTCAAGCAAATGATTCAGGCAGCAGAGAAAGTTACCGGGCAGAAAATTAAAACTGAAATTGGAAAGCGACGCGCAGGAGATCCTGCACAGCTTATTGCGTCGAGTGATAAGGCTAGAAAAATTTTGAATTGGAAGCCGCAGTTTGCTGATGTTGAGAAAGTTATTGCGACGGCTTGGGCTTGGCATAAAAATCACCCACAAGGCTATCAAGATTGATTTTATTTATAAATTTAAAAAAACTCCAAAGCGGAGGTAATTTTTTTTAAAAGCTGTATTCAAATTTGCTGAAGTCTATCAAGATTGATTTTGTTTGTAAATTAAAAAAACCTCCCAAAGCGGAGGTTTTTTTTTAAAAGCTGTATTCAATTCTGCCGAGAAAATGTGTTGTGTAGCGTTCTGTAGCGTGACCGCCGAGCCATCTTTCGGCAACGCGTGCTGTTTGTGTAATATCGCCGCTGCCGATGTGTCTGCCCCAAAAGCCTACAAAACTGACTTTCAAGTTTTGCATAGGCACAAACTCAAGACCATATTCCAAACCTTTTGCGCCGAGTTGTGCGCCGTCAAAAGTTGGTGCGATAGCTGAATAGCAACCTAAATGCCTGTAAGCTAACCAAGTGCCAAATGAACCTGCATCAGTTGGATTTGCTTGTTTGTAGGTAATTTGTGCGCTGTAGCCTTCTTTTTCCATGTCGTCGCTAAAAACATCGTCGCCGGGGACTGGTAATGTGCCGTGCGAATGATACAAGCCAAGCGTCCAATTGTTGTCGAAATGATAATCAACGCCGAGTGCGCCGATAATTTCTTTTTCAGTGCCGAAAGATTTAATCATCATATCAGTAGTCAATCTGTGGTAGCCGAGTGACCAACTCCACTTGCCGGCGTTGCCAAAAAGTTCTGCAGATTGATAATCGGCGTTATCCCATTTGTTGCGAATGTATTCCATTGCGGAATTACTTTCTGCGCCGTGGCTGAGATTCAGGTAGTTGTGATTAAAGCGACCGGCAGTTAATTTTAATTTAATATTGTTGCCGAACTCAAGACTTGCGCCGGATAAATAGTCGCTGTCAATTATAAAGCCGGCATTAGTTAAATTTTCTGAATCAAGCAAGCCGAACTTACCAAGACGCAAAATTGTGGCGTTTCCAAGCTGACCTTGCGCGTAAATGCGCTTTAAAGACAAATCAGTTGTGTCATCGTCAGTCAGGTTGACATAGCCTTCAAGACGCGCCAGAGCGTGCCATTTGTCGCTGACTGCGCCGTCAACCTCAAAACGCGCCAAAATTGAATTTTCGTGAGTGTCTTCGCGCGTGAAGTCATGAATTGAATTGTTGTTAATAAGCCAAGCCCAAGGATAAGCTCTATCACGGACAAAATCTGCGCGAACAATGCCGCTGAACTGGACCATGTCAGAATGTTTTTCAAGTTCAGCAACACGAACGCCTAAGCTATCAAGTTCAGCGCGAAATTCAGCTGCTAATCTGTCTAAATCAGCACGACTTGCGCCGGTGACTTGTGGTTGTTTTGCCAATGCTTTTGCAAGCATTTGTGCCATTTCATAGCGCGTGATGTTTCTGTTACCTAAAAATGTTCCGTCGCCGTAACCTTCGATAACGCCTTCAGCTGCCAATCTTGTTACTGCATTATAAGCCCAATGACCGGCAGGAACATCGCTGAAAGGATTAGTTGCGGCATTTGCAGTTGCAGTAGTCAGGCAAATTGCTAATGCAGTTAAATATTTTTTCAATTTAGGACCTCCAAATTAAAAATCATAACTTAAACCTAAATACCACTTGTGAATGTGTGGCAGTTCGGCGGAATTTGCAGGGCTGGTGATTTTGCTGATTTTTCTGCCGGCAAAATAAACAACTTGCAAGGCTAAGTCATCAAGCAGGTTGTGTCTGACGCCAAGTTCAATACCTTGTTCGCCAAAGCCGACACCTTTATAAGCTGGATTGTAGGAGCCTGTTCTACCGAGTTTTCTATAAGCAAGCCATAAAGCGGTATTGTGTGTTTTTTGAAGTTCAGGCTGACCATAAGTCAACTGAACACTAAAGCTGTTGTCTTCGGCTGGGCTTTCGTGCGAAAGGATTTGGGCTTGTTTGGTTATTTTTGCGCTGCCAACAGAATACATTGCTCCGAAAGTCAGGTCACTTAATTTGTAATCTGCGCCGACTTCAAAAATGGTGTTGTTTTTTTCGGTGCCGCTTTCAAAAAAGCCATTACCGTCGGGGCTGTAATATGCGCCACTTGGCAAAACTAATCCGCCGGCAGTGTTGTGCATATTGTGGACGGCGATAAACGCCTGACAATTTTTGAGGATTGAGCCGGTGGCACTTAAGCCGAGATAGGTGCTGTTTGTGTTAAAAATTGTAGTTGTGCGCGTAAGGCTGTAATCATCATTGTCGATAACGCCGCCGGCAAATGAAATGCGCCAACAGCCAATCTTAGTATCTATCTCGCCGCCGGTTATAGGCGCATCAATTACCAAGCCGCCGGAAGTTAAATTCAATGCGTCAAAGACAGGTAGCTTGCCGGCTTGCAAATTGACATTGCCGACTTTGCCGGCTAAATAAAGTTGCTCAGCCTCAAGATGATTATCTGCCTGGTAATCTTTCCAAATGCGACTTGCCTCAAGGCGGCTTTTAATTTGCCAATTTTGTGTAAGACGCAACTTTAAATCAAGCTGCGCTTCGGCAGTTGTTTTGGTTTCGCCAAAAGTGGTTGGATAATATTCCGGACCATGAAAGATATTTCTTGACAGGCGGATTTTACCGGCAAAGTCTATTGGTTCGGAAAGTTCAGTTGGGGTTAAATCTTGCCAATTATCTTCGCCGCCGACAGCCGCTGCAAAAGCTGAAGTTGTGGTTAAGATTGGCAGAGAAGCGAGTGCTATTAAAAATTTTTTCAATTTGAATCCTCCAAGTCGATATAGCTGATTCTAAAGCCCATACCGGCGGAGCGGTCGTTCCACGCGCCAGCCAAACTTGAGCCGAATAAACCTGCGCTACGCATCCACATTCCGCCACGCATCAAGCGGCGTATGCCATAGTTACGCACCCAAAAGCCGTCATTTGGGAAGTCATCAAAATCTAGGGGCGCAATTGCGTGCAACTGCAAAATTTTTGGTATATCGCCGCCAAATGCTGCAAAGTCTTTAAATTGGCAATGTCCAAAGCCATAATTGTGATTGGTATCTTGTGCAAACATCGGCGTTGTGCGTTCGAGCGACAAAAATGGCGTTGCGCCGGCAATTTCATGGAAATATTTTTCATTTTCGCCTGCTTTTGAATCAATATGCCAAGTTTGCTGGTAACGGGGCGAAACTAAGTTACCTTGCGCAGAAATTGCTTGCCAGTTATTCCAATGCCTTTGCAAAACTACATCATTATCTTTGATAAGTTGGATTTGACCGTTCACTAATCTGATACCGTCTGCATATTCCCAAACATTGCCGTTGAGGTCGTAAATGCCGTTTTCTGTGCCGTCGTGCGTCCAAGTAACAGGACCTGAACCTGTTGCCATCCTGCGTACCACTAACTTACCGGTTTCACTTCGATAGCCTTGCGTGATTCTTCCGGTTTCGTCGCCGAAGTAATTTTCGCTAAGTTCGGCGTTTGTGTTGCCGTGTGGGTAGTGTTTGTGCTTATGACAGATATACGCCAGCGCTGCAAATTCTATATTGCTTGTTAAATGCCAGCCTGTGCCTTTACTCATGCAAACTGTCCGCGCCACGTCCATTGAGATTGCTGTTGTTGGGTCTACATTTGGCAGGCTGTATGCTCTGTCTTGGAGCACTATTGCTTCATACTTGCCTATGTAGACTGCAGGATACGCTTTGCCTTCTACTATGAACATTGGGTGTACTCCGCTAAATTCTGGCAAAACTTGATTTGCTTCTATTTGCGGAATTTTGTACATTATTGAGGGATAGCCTAAGTCGTCCAAGATTACTACATTTCTGCCATTTGAAAGGCTTTCTACTGCTTGCTTTAACAAGTCATAGTTTGGCGTTTCACTCGGCAGTTGCGGCAGAGACAGGATTTTGACTGTTTCTTCGCACACTGCCGCTATATACGCCCGACAACTTTCTTTGTCGTTCAAGTCCACTGTTAATTCAGCTATCTCGGCATTGGCTATTTTTACATTTATTAGTAATATACTCAGCACAATTGCCAGTAATTTTTTTTTCATTTCGCCGCCTCTGTTAAAAGCTAAATTCTAAACCGGCATGGAATATATTTTGTTTCATATCTTTGCCAAATATACCCTCATAACCTGCGTCAAAGCTAAATCTTTCAAGCTGCCGGCGATAGGTTACACCAACCATTGCTTGCACTGGGTCTTCTCTAACAACTCCGCTGTATGCGGTGTTCATCATTTTTAATGTCATATCTTCAGCTGCCAATCTGCCGCGCACACCGATTGTAAAGTTCAATGCGTCATTGCGGTTGAAATTGTGTGTGAAGTTTGTTTTAGCAGTAGCGTAGAGTGCATTGTATTTATCAAAATTCATTGCGTAGCCGTCAACCATTGAACCGGCAACTCCCCACTTCAAAGTTGGTGCGTCGAAAAACTGCAGATAATTTAAACCAAGAGTTGTGCGCAATTGATTTTTTTCAGACAGTCTATTGTCAATGTCATAGTTCAAAGCCAAATAAACGCCGTCATTATTGTTATCGCTGTAGCCTTGCAAAGTGTTATAGTTGGTTGTCATTTTGTAATTTGAACTGCCGTTGTTGTGGAAATAAGTTGCTTGTGCGCGAATTTTTGATTTTTCACTTTGCGCAAAGTTGTAATGCAAACCAAGCATAACGCTGTTTAAATCGCTATTGCCGTCATAAATTCCGCCGTCGCTGTTGCCGACTGCGTAGGCTGCATGAAAGCCACCATTTTTCCAATTAGCACCGCCAATAAATCCGTGCGAATTGCCGTCCATTGCGCCTGAGCGGCTAAATTTTGAATAGTGCGGCGCAATAAAATATTTGCCGTCGGGATGAACTTCAATTTCGCGTTCCAATCTGTCCAAAGTTACACGCGTAAAATCAACAGTGTTGAAGATTGAATTTAAAACTTGTTCAGATTTTCCTGTGTCATTTGCAACCAAAGCAATATTAGTGCCGTCTTGACTAAGACCGATGAAGTCAGTCATTTCAACGCTGTATTGAATTGAATTGCCGCCGCTGATTGTAACATTTGCGTTTGGCGTTGTTGTATCGGTAATTTCAGCAACTAAATTTTCAGCCGCAACATTGTAATAAGTACCTGCAGTATAACCTGCGGACGGTCTAAAAATTAAGTTTGTATCGCTGAAGTCGATATTTGCGTAACGCGCTTGAATAAAATCTTTAGTAGTAGCAAAGTCACGCAAAGTCGTTGCCCAATCAGTTATTTTTAAATTTGCTATTTGTGAAGGAGCAACGCCGTTTCTTTGCAACATGTTGTGTACGCCAATTTCTGTAGCGCGAACAAGATAATTATTTGCCTCTGAGGCGGTTTGATTTGTTTTAATATTGATTACGCCTGTATTTGAAAAAGTTGTCGTGGTATTTTCCAAATTGGTATTAAAAATCATCATACCTGTTGCGGTTGCAAGAGGATTTTCTGTATTAAGTATAGCATTGACTGAGCCTGTATTTTTTACTTCAGTGCCGGAGCTGACAGGTGTAATAACCATACCGTGCGCACCTGGAACTTGAACAACCTGAACGCCTGCAATTTGCGGAGCTTGAATTCCGCTTGAAATAACTGTAATGTTGCCGTTGTTTTCAATGACATTGCTGGTCGGCATTGACATACCATAAACCGTGCCACTTGAACGCGCAAAAATCGTGCC
>CAJOPJ010000190.1 GCA_905236325.1 uncultured Selenomonadaceae bacterium | reverse complement strand
TGCTGAAGTAACTCACGGCGAAGGAATTTGCGTAATTCGCACGATGGACATTGGCGGAGATAAACCGTTGCCCTACATTCAAGTTGGCGAAGAAGAAAATCCTTTCTTGGGCTATCGCGCAATCAGAATCAGCTTGCAACGCGAAGATTTATTTATGCCGCAATTAAAAGCAATTTTGCGTGCCGGCGTTTATGGTAAAGCCGCAATTATGTTCCCAATGGTTATCAATGTTCAAGAATTTTTGGACGCTAAAGAAATGGTCGAAAAAGCAAAACATGAACTTGCTTCCGAAGGCAAAGATTATTCAGATAATGTTCAAGTCGGTATAATGGTTGAAACCCCTGCGGCGGCTGTTATGGCTCCAATTCTTGCAAAATATGTTGACTTTTTCAGCATCGGCACAAATGATTTAGTTCAATACACGCTGGCTGTTGACAGAGGCAATGCCCAAATTTCCTACCTGTACAATCATTTTAATCCTGCAGTTTTGCGGCTGATTAAACGCACAATTGAAGCTGCAAATGCCGAAGGCAAATGGGCCGGTATGTGCGGCGAAATGGCTTCAGATCCTAACGCTGCAATTTTGCTTATGGCTATGGGAATTAAAGAACTTTCGATGAGCGCACCTTCAATTCCACGCGTTAAAGAAAGAATCCGCAACATTACAAAACCTGAGGCGCAAGAAATTTTGGACAAAGTTTTGGAAATGGAAGACGGCGACAAAATTAAAGAATATCTTTCAACACTCAATCAACAAGCATAAAAATAAAAAAATTTTTCCTGCTAACTTGGCAGGATTTTTTTTATTGAAAATTTTTTGTAATTAAAATATAATCAGCCGTAATTTTTTTTAGCAGCTTGTACTCAACGTAGACGAGACTGGAGGTAATTTTTATGAAAAAAATGACTGACGCAGAAAAATTCAGTCTGATAAGACGCGAAGCAATTTTTACAGCTTTTGCGCTTGTTGGACTGATTATTTTTTGGCTGGTCGCAGGTTTTGGAACTTCAGGTTCTGAAATAAAAATTTTCCACTTGCCGCTCTGGGCGATTTTTGGAACTTTCGGCGTATGGTTTTTTGCAATTTTTATCAGCTGGCTTTTAAGTCACAAAATTTTTACTGACATGGATTTAGGCGGTGATGATAATGACTGAAAATTTTTCCGCAATTTTGCCGCTGTTAATTTTTATGGCTTTCATGGTTGGAATCAGTATTTTTGTCAGAAAAAATCAAGCTGAAAAAAATTTTTTAGGAAATTATTTTGTCGGAAATCGCGAACTTGGCGGTTTTGTTTTGGCTATGACAACTGTTGCGACTTACAGCAGTGTTTCAAGTTTTGTCGGCGGACCCGGCATGGCTTATCAAATCGGCTTTGGTTGGATTTATATGGCTGTCGTCCAAGTCACGGCTATTTTTTTGGTTTTGGGAATTTTTGGCAAACGCGTCGCAATTTTAGCTAGAAAATTTAACGCTGTGACTGTTGTTGATATAATTCGCGCAAGATTTAATTCAAATTTTTTGGCGGCAATTTCTGCTTTTGTAATTGTTTTATTTTTTTGCGGAACTATGACTGCGCAATTTGTCGGCGGCGCAAAATTATTTTCTGCCGTGACAGGTTACACTTATGAAACCGGCTTAATTTTGTTCGGCTTAGTTGTTGTAATTTATACTTCAATCGGCGGATTTCGCGCTGTTGCTTTGACTGACACATTTTGCGCGTTGGTTATGATGGTCGGAATAATTTTGTTGCTGAATTTTGTTTTGCAAGCCGGCGGCGGCTATTCTGCAATTATGGAAAGTTTAGAAATAAATCATCCTGAAATGTTTGAGCCGTTCAGTTTCGGAAAAATGCCTTGGGGAATTTATTTTACGCAGTGGCTTTTGGTCGGAATTTGCACAATCGCCCTGCCACAATCTGTTGTGCGCGGAATTTCTTACAAAAATACTCAAGGACTTCACAGCGCAATGTTAATCGGCACGGTTGTTGTTGGTTTTATGAATATCGGAATAAATTTTACAGGAATTTTGGCGCACGGAATTTTGCCTGGAAATCCTGCTGATTATGGCGGTGTCGATAATATTATCCCAACGACTATTGCAACAGTTATGCCAAAAAATTTAGTTGGTTTGGCGATTATCGGACCGCTTGCCGCGTCAATTTCAACAATTTCAGGACTTTTAATTGTTGCGTCGAGCGCGATTGTCAAAGATATTTATCTGCATTACAAAAAAAATGCAGATAATAAAAATTTAAAAATTTTATCTGTGGCGACGACCGCGATTATCGGCGGAATTGTTTTTGTAATCGCGCTGACTCCGCCAAGTTTAATTTGGCTGATAAATATGTTTGCTTTCGGCGGACTTGAAACTGCATTTTTTTGGATTTTAATTTTCGGCTTATTTTGGAAAAAGGCAAATAAATTAGGCGCAGAACTTTCAATGATCGGCGGCACGATAATTTATTGCGTAACTCAAGCAACAGGTTTTAAATTTTTCGACTTGCACCAAATTACAATTGGAATTTCTGCGTCATTGATTTTATTTTTAATCGGCTGTAAACTTGGTGAGCCGACAGATAAAAAAACTTTGCAAATATTTTTTCCTGAAAGGTGATTAACTTGATTATAGATTTTCACACTCACATTTTTCCGGACAAAATTGCTGGGGAAGTTATTGACAAACTGAGCAAAATTAGTCGAACTGTTGCATTTAGCGACGGCACGATTGGCGGCTTACAAAAGTCGATGGAAACTTCAGGCGTGGATTTGTCGATAATTTTGCCTGTTGCGACAAATTCAACGCAAGTTCAGAAAATAAATAATTCTGCCGCGCGACTGAATGAAAAATTTTCAGCTGTAAAATCATTTGCGGCGATTCATCCTGACTTTGAAAATTTTAAAACTGAACTCAGCGCAATAAAAAATCTTGGTTTCAAAGGCATAAAAATTCACCCTGTCTACCAAAATTGCAAACTTGATGACAAAAAATTTCTGCGCATTTTTTATCGCGCCGCCGAACTTGATTTAATTGTTGTTACGCACGCAGGTTTAGATATTGGTTTTCCAGGCGTGGTAAATTGTTCGCCAAAAATGGCGCGAAATGTTTTAACTGAAATCGGCGAATTTAAATTTGTTTTGGCACACATGGGTGGTTGGAAAAATTGGGACGAAGTTTTAACTCAGCTTGGCGACAAAAAATTTTTTCTGGACACAAGTTTTTCTACAGGAAAAATAATTCCGCGAACTGATTCGACTTGGCAAATTTCGGAACTTAATTTGTTGGATTCTGAAAAATTTTTGCAGTTTATAAAAATTTTTGGCGCGGAAAAAATTTTGTTCGGCACGGACAGTCCTTGGACTTCGGCAACTGAATCAATAAATTTTATAAAACAGCTGAAAATTTCCGACGCTGAAAAAAATAAAATACTCGGCGACAATGCTGAAATTTTATTACAATAAAAAAAATCCTCCGCACTTGGAGGTTATTTTTTTTTTGCAGAAAATTTATTTTTAAGCGTTAACAATTGCGCCGGTTGAGGCTGAAGTTGTCAATTTTGCATAACGCGCAAGATAACCTGTTTTGATTTTTGGTTCAGGTTTAGTCCAATTTTCGCGGCGTTTATTTAATTCTTCGTCGCTGACTTCAAGTTCCAATTTTCTGTTTGGAATGTCGATAGAAATAATATCGCCGTCGTGAATCAAGGCAATAGGTCCGCCTTCCATAGCCTCCGGCGAAATATGACCAATGCACGCGCCTTGACTTGCGCCG
>CAJOPJ010000189.1 GCA_905236325.1 uncultured Selenomonadaceae bacterium | reverse complement strand
TGTCCGCGCCAAGTGCCAACGCTAAAAGCTGATGACCTAAACAAATTCCAAAAATCGGCTTTTCACCAATCAATTTTTTTACTTCCTCCACAACGTCAGGAACATCTTTAGGGTCGCCCGGACCGTTCGACAGAAAAACGCCGTCAGGATTCATTGCTAAAATATCTTCAGCCGAAGTGCTTGCAGGGACGACTGTAATTTTGCAACCGACTTTGTTCAAGCTGTCCAAAATGTTTTCCTTAACGCCAAAATCCATTGCAACAACAAAAGGCGCGTCATTTTTTTCAGATTCAATAGTGTAAGCCGAAGGCGTGGTAACTTCCTCAACAACATCAGTGCGCAACGGCAGTGCCATCATTTCATCAATAGTTGGCTGTGAAGTGTATTCACTGACAATAACGCCTTTCATTGTGCCGACGGAGCGAATTTTTTTTGTAAGTGCGCGTGTATCAACCTCATACAGGCAGGGAATTTTTTCTGCAGTCAAAAAATCTGCCAAACTTTTTTCTGAAGTCGAACTGCTGGGCTGTTCGCAAAGTTCGCCAATAACTAAGCCGCCTACAAAACTTTTCCGGCTTTGATTGAAAATTTGAGCCGTGCCATAATTTCCAATCAGCGGATAAGTCAAAGTTACAATTTGTCTGCAGTATGAAGGATCTGTCAAAATTTCTTGGTAACCTGTCATACCTGTATTGAAAACAACTTCGCCGTCGCAGTTTGCGTTACTGCCGCCAAAAAGCTGTCCTCGAAAAATAGTTCCGTCCTCAAGAATCAATTTGCCTTTCAATTTGCTTCACCTCAATAAAAAATCTTTCCAAAAAAATCTGGGAGGATTATAGCACGATTCAAAAATTTTTGACAAATTTTTATGGCGCATTTTAAGTATACAGTATTTTTGCGCAGATAATCTATACAAATTTTTTATACTGTGTTACAATTCAACATATCAAAGGAGGAATACAAAATGTCTGAAATGCAGGTTTATGTAAATGATATCTTGGAATCTATTAAGGAGCGCGATCCTGACCAAATTGAATTTCAAAACACAGTTAAGGAAGTTTTAACTTCAATCGTGCCGTTTTTGGAAAAAAATCCTAAATATAAACAAGAAAAACTTTTGGAGCGTATTGTTGAACCTGAGCGCATTATAACTTTCCGCGTAACTTGGATTGATGATAAAAATGAAGTGCAAGTAAATCGTGGCTATCGTGTACAAATGAACTCGGCGATTGGACCTTACAAGGGCGGTTTGCGTTTTCACCCAAGCGTCAACCTCAGTATTTTGAAGTTCTTGGCGTTTGAACAGGTATTTAAAAATTCACTTACTGCACTGCCAATCGGCGGCGGCAAAGGCGGCAGTGATTTTGATCCTAAAGGCAAAACCGACAGTGAAGTTATGAAATTCTGCCAAGCGTTTATGACTGAACTTTATCGCCACATCGGACCAAACATTGATGTTCCTGCCGGCGATATCGGCGTTGGCGGACGTGAAATTGGTTATTTGTTTGGACAGTACAAGCGTATTCGCGACGCTTATGATAATGGCGTTTTGACAGGTAAAGGTTTGACTTATGGCGGCAGTTTGGCAAGAACTGAGGCTACAGGTTATGGCTTGCTGTATTTTGTTAAAAATATGCTCGACGCTAAAAACATCAGCTTGAAAGATAAAATTGTTGTTATCAGCGGCTCAGGAAATGTTGCAACTTACGCTATTGAAAAGGCGCAGGAATTTGGAGCGAAAGTTGTTACCTGTTCCGACTCCAACGGCTACATTTATGACGCGAACGGAATTGATTTGAACGCTGTTAAAGAAATTAAAGAAATTCATCGCGGACGCATTAAAGAATATCTCAACTACCACAAAGATGCTGAATATCATGAAGGTTGTCAAGGCGTTTGGAGTGTTAAGTGCGATGTTGCTTTGCCTTGCGCTACGCAAAGTGAAATCAATCTTGAATCTGCGCAAAAATTAGTTGCTAATGGTTGCAAGGTTGTCGGCGAAGGCGCAAATATGCCTTCCACACTTGAGGCTATCGACTACTTCCTGAAAAATGGCGTTTTGTTTGCACCTGCAAAGGCTGCTAATGCCGGTGGCGTTGCTGTTTCAGCTTTAGAAATGGCGCAGAATTCTGAACGCTTGCATTGGACTTTTGAACAGGTTGACAATAAGCTGAAAGAAATCATGGCAAACATTTACAAGAACGCTAAAGCTAATGCTGAAGAATTTGGCGACCCTGACAACTTGGTCATGGGCGCGAACATTGCAGGCTTCAAAAAAATTGCCGAAGCTATGACTGCACAAGGCATTGTGTAATTTAGTATTTTAATATCTGTAATAAAAAAATAGATAGTTGACTTTTTTGTCGCTATCTATTTTTAACTTGAAAAAAAATTTTTTTGTGGTAAAGTTAAAATAAAGTTGACAGGAAACAGAAGCAGTCGCGGACAAATTTTTGTTCGAGGAAAGTCCGAACTCCACAGAGCAGCGTGCCGGCTAACGACCGGTGAGAGTAATCTTGAAGATAGTGTCATAGAAAAGGAAACTACCGAAATTTTTTTCGGCAAAGGTGGAAAGGTGTGGTAAGAGCGCACCAGCTGTCGGGTAATCGGCAGGCTTGACAAACCTCACGCGGAGCAAAGTTGAATAGGAAATTGTTGAGGTTGCTCGCTGACATTTCGGGTAAACTGCAAAGACTTGGGCGGTAACGCTTTAAGCAAGATAAATGACTGCAATAAACAGAATTCGGCTTATCGGTTTCCTGCCGGCTTTTTTTATTTTCAAGATAAACTGCCAACTAAATTTCCAATCGCTTGAAGATTTTCGACGCGTTCAACTTGAACTTTAATAATTTCGCCAAGCTGAATTTTTTCATTCGCAGGAGTCAGAACGCGAACATAATTTTTAGTCAAGCCGTCAACAAAGCCTTCCTGTTCGGTTTCGGCGATAATTTCCACAGTTTTACCGATCAATTTTTCGGCAAAAATTCTTTCCTTCGCACGCGCAATTTTTAAAACTTCAGCCGCGCGATTTTTTTTTGTCTGCGAATCAATTTGATTTTGCATTTTAGCGGCTAAAGTTCCTTCGCGCAGGGAAAATGGAAAGACATGAATTTTGTTGAACGGCTGATTTTGCAGGAAGTTTAAAGTTTCGGCAAAATTTTTTTCAGTTTCACCCGGAAAGCCGACAATTAAATCTGTGCCAATTGAAATTTCAGGAATTTTTTGTGTAATTTTTTCCAGCAAATCTGCAAAATTTTTTGTCGTGTAAGGTCTGTGCATTGATTTTAAAATTTCATTGCAGCCGCTTTGCAAAGGCAAATGCAGGTGATTACAAATTCTGCTGTCATTTTTGATTAAGTCGATAAGTTCGTCAGTCATTTCAACCGACTCAATCGAACCAAGACGCAGGCGAATTGGGTTTGCCG
>CAJOPJ010000188.1 GCA_905236325.1 uncultured Selenomonadaceae bacterium | reverse complement strand
TTTCGATTCAATGCCGGAAGATTTAAAAATTGCGTTTGCAACTTACTATCATGAATACTGGCTTTGGACTTTTGAAAAAATGCGCGATAATCTTGGTCTGACTTACGCGTACTATGTCACGGCTGCGCCAGAAGAATTTCATGTTTTTTATATAATCGACGATGTGCGCGTGCCTTTGGAAGTTGAAGACAAAAAATATTTAACTTTGCATGTCGATGCTACTGTAAATCCTAAAGAACATCAAAAATTTTGGGAAGTTTACAACACCGGCAAAATTATTTCCGGCTACGATATTTATGACAATCAGTACGGCAACACTTACGCATACTACAGACCGCTTAATGTTAATGGCGAAACTTTGGGAATAATCGGCACTGAAATTGAAGTTCAGAAAGTCAATTCAGACATTTTAACTGTTACTTTAAAGCAAAGCGCAAGCATGGCAATTATTTTGTATTTGTGCATTGCCGGCTTGATTTATTATCTTAACAAAAAATATCTTGCAAAAATTTCGCAACTTCAAAATATTGTTCGCGAATACGCACAAAATAAAGATCCTGAAGTTGTTGCCGATATTGAAAAAAATATTGTCGGTCACGATGAAATTTCTTCGCTGTCTATGCAGTTTGCCGCTATGATTTTGGAAATTGAAAATTATATGCAACGCCTGATGAAAATTACCGGCGAACTTTCCGACACAAAAGAAATTATGCACCAAATGCACGAACTGGCGCATACCGATGCTTTGACAGGTCTTGGCAATAAAACTGCTTATGACAAAGAATTGCAACGCCTTGATTGGCAAATTGAGGACGGTAACGCAGAATTTGCAATTGCAATGATTGATTTAAATTTCCTAAAGCGCATCAATGATACTTACGGTCATGAACAAGGCAACTTTGCAATTAAAAAACTTTGCACAATTATTGAGGAAATTTTTGCAGGTTCACCAATTTTCAGAATCGGCGGCGATGAATTTGTCGTGATTGTCGAAGGCAAAAATTATAACAAAATTGATTTGCTGTTGGAAAAATTTAATCAGCGTCTTGAAGAAATAAAAAATAATCCCAAACTTGAGCCTTGGGAAAAAACTTCAGCCGCAATCGGCGTCGGCTACTATGTTGCAATTTATGACTCAAGCGCGGCGAATGTTTTTAAACGCGCCGATAAAGCTATGTATGTCAACAAACGCGCAATGAGAGCTGTTCGCGAAAATTAAAAAGCCATGTAAGAAAAAATTTCCTGCACGGCTATTTTTTTGCAAAAAAATAATTGCGAATGGAGGGAGTTGAACCCTCACGACCGAAGTCAACGGATTCTAAGTCCGGCGCGTCTGCCAATTCCGCCACATTCGCATTTTGTTTCAGCTATTAAATCATATTCAGCATAACTTGTCAATTATATAAATTTTGTTATGAAAAAATTTTTTCAATCTTGAGTAGCAGAAATTTTTTTGCTAAAATTCAGCGCGAGGTGATTTTTTATGGCAGAAATTCAACCGCATACTTTACTGACTGCGGAACTTGGAATTGACAGAGTAATTATCATGGGCGATCCTGCGCGTGCTGATATTTGCGCCGGAATGTTGGAAAATGTTAAATTTTTGAACTTCAATCGTGAGTACAAAAGTTTTCTCGGCTACTACAAAGGCAAAAAAATCTTGGCAATGTCAACAGGAATTGGTGCGCCTTCGACAGGAATTGCTGTTGAAGAACTTCACAATGTCGGCGTGAAATTTATTGTTAGGGTTGGTTCAGCCGGCGCAATGCAAAAAAATATTTCAATCGGCAAGCTGATTATTGCTGAGGGCGCAGTGCGTGACGATGGCTTGTCAAAAAAATACGCGCCGGAAATTTATCCTGCCGTGCCAAGTCACAGGCTTTTGACTTTGGCTAAAAAATATGCGCCTGATGCAGTTTATGGTATAATTCGCTCGCACGACGGCTTTTACATGGACAACAATGCAGAGATTGAAAAATTTTGGTCAGAAAAAGGCATTGTCGGCTCAGATATGGAGTCCGGCGTTTTAATGATTATCGGCAGACTTCGCGGCGTTGAAACGCTTTCAATTTTGAACAATGTAGTTTTGTTTGAAGGCGATTTAGCTGAAGGCGTTACTGATTTGACGCAAGGAAAAAATTTAGCTGCACAGGGCGAAATAAAATCTTTGGAAGTCGCGCTAAAAATTTTATCTGATGATGAGGTGAAATAATTTTGGGAACTTGGATTTATAATCAGCTTTTTACAAATTGGAAAAAATTTGAAGTCAGTTACATTGCGGCGTTACTTTTGTTGCAATTTGTAGTTTACGCTATTGAACCTGACAGTCCAATCGGAATGATTTCCGGCGTTGCCGGCGTAATTTCTTTAGTCTTGGCAATGAAAGGACGCAGAATTTGTTTTTTCTTTGGAATAATTCAATGCTTGGCGATGACTTACATTGCTTGGATTAGTCACGCGTACGGCAGTTTTGCAATGGATATTGTTTATGTAATTTCGCAACCAATCGGCTGGTTTATGTGGGGCAAAGATCAAGCTACAAAGTCTTTTGAAAAAAATACGCGCTACAAAATTTTTGCCGGCGCATTTGTAGCTTGGATAATCGGCTGGTTTGTTTTGGGGAATTTGGAAGGTCAACTGCCTTACCTCGATTCCATGAATTTGGTTGTCAGTTTAATTGCTCAACTTTTGTACATTTTGAAATATCAAGAAAATTGGTCGCTGTGGATTGTGGTTAATATTGCGAACTTAATTTTCTGGTCTGTTTTGACTTATCAAACAATAACCGGCACAAATGATGTTGGAACTCTTGGCGCAAATATGTCGCAAGTTGCACTTCAAGCTGCTTTACTGTTCAATTCAATTTATGCAAACAAAGTTTGGGCAAGCGGCGAAGCTGATAATGAAGGCGGCGCAGGTAAATAATTTTCAACAAAAAAGCTCCGAATCGCTCGGAGCAATTTTTTTTATACTGCAATTTGTGAATTTTTATAAATTTCTTTCTTGGCAACGGCAAGCATCAATTTAATTCTGTTCAGCTGATTAACTTCGGAACTTCCTGCGTCGCAATCAATCGCAACAATATTTGCGCCGTGATAACTTTCGCGCAGATTGTGCATAACGCCCTTTCCTGTAATATGATTCGGCAGACAACCGAAAGGCTGTAGGCAAATAATATTATTAATGCCTTCCTGAATCAGCTTAACCATTTCGCCCGTCAAGAACCAGCCTTCGCCAGCCATATTGCCTGTTGAAACATGTTTGCTTGCAAGTCGTGCAGTTTCCTTGATTGAGTAAGGCGCACGGAAGTGTTCGGAATCAAGCAGTGCATTTTTCATTGGTCGGCGGAAAAATTCTATCAGCTGAATAAAAATTTCCGCAAAAATTTTATCCTTGCGACTGCCGCCAAGTAATTTTTGTTTTGAAATTGCGTCATAAGCCGTGTACAGGAAAAAATCCACAAAATCCGGCATAACAACTTCTGCGCCTTCCTGCGCCAAAATTTTTTCCAGATGATTATTTGCGAAAGGATGATATTTAACTAAAATTTCGCCGACAATTCCAACTTTCGGACGTTCGACAAATTCCTCAATCGGTATCGCGTCAAATTGGTGAACAATATTTTTAACATTTTTGCGGAAACTCAGGAAGTTGCCGCTTTGCAAATCAGCTTTAGCAATAGTCATCCAATCATCAAACAGCCTGTCAGTTTCGCCTTTGTGAATTTCATAAGGACGCATGCGATTTGAAACATTCATCAGCAAGTCGCCGTAAACAGAAGCCTTAATAGCGTCAATCAAGCAGTCGTTGCTAAGTTCAAAAGCGTCGGTTTCGTCAGGAAGTCCATAACACGCAAAGACAGGCTCTTGCCCAAAACCTGCAAACTTCAACGCACGGCGCAGAACTGAAATATAATTTGTCGCACGACACGCGCCGCAAGTCTGAAACAAAACTATCGAAGTATTGTCGGGGTCAAATTCGCCGGACTTCAACGCCGCCAAAAGCTGCCCTGCAACAACAATGGTCGGGTAGCACATATCGTTATTGACATAACGCAAACCTAAATCAATTGCGGCTTTATCCGGCAGGTCGGGAATCACAATTCTGTAGCCGTACTTTTTCAACACAGATTGAATCAGTTCAAAATGAATCGGAGCCATTTGCGGAGCCAAAATTGTGTGCGTCTTTTTGCACTCAACTGTGAATCTGGGGCGCGGAGGATTTTTAACTTCATGATAGGCGACAGGCTTTTTACGCTTCAACGCGGCAAGCAAACTGCGTAATCTGATTCTAGCCGCACCAAGATTTGAAACTTCGTCCAACTTAATCATTGTGTAAATTCTGCCGTGACTTTCCAAAATATCCTTGACTTGTTCAGTTGTCAATGCGTCAAGTCCACAGCCGAATGAACTTAGCTGAATTAAAGTTACATTTGGATGTTCAGTTGCGAAGTGCGCCGCGTGATAGAGTCTTGCGTGATAACTCCACTGATTCACAACCGAAATTTCCTGTGACTTCACAGGCAAATGATAAATTGTGTCCTCCGAAATAATCGGCAGGTTGTAGGACTGAATCATTTCAGAAATGCCATGATTGATTTCAGGGTCGATATGGTAAGGTCTGCCTACAAGCAAAATTGCCTGTTCGCCTGTCTGTTCAATCCTACGCAAAACCTCCTCGCCAAACTTTGCAACATCGTTGCGGTAATTTTGCATTTCAGCCGCCGCCGCGTCCACGCAAAAATTTATTTCCTGTGCAGAAATATTTTCAGATTTAAGTTCCTCAGCAAGACGCTTTTTAAGTTTCTGCATATCATGGACAGGCAGGAAAGGCTGAATAAATTTAATATTTTTTTCGCGCAAAATATCCATGTTGCCGCGAATATTTTCAGGATAACTTGCAACTATCGGGCAGTTATAAAAATTATCAGACTGCGTGTCGAAGTTGTAAGGTTCACAGGGATAGAAAATTTTCTGCACGCCGCGCTCAATCAAGTCCATAATGTGTCCGTGCGCCAACTTTGCAGGATAACACAAACTGTCGCTGGGAATTGTCGCCATGCCTTTGTAGAATAAATTTGCGTTGGATTTTGAAGAAATTTCCACGCGATAACCAAGTTTAGTAAAAAAAGTGTGCCAAAATGGAAAATCTTCATAAATGTTCAGGACGCGCGGAATACCAATTATGCCGCGCGGCGCGTTTTCAAGTTCAAGGCTTTGGTAGTTAAATAATCTGTGGTACTTGTAAGCGTAGGCGTTTGGAACTTCAGCATTGGTTTTAGGTTTACCTCCAACGCCGCGCTCGCACCTGTTGCCTGTGAAAAATTTGCCGCCGTCAGGAAATTTCTGCATAGTAATTAAGCAATTATTTCCACAACGTCCGCACCTGTAGCTTTTAGTTTCGACTGTGAAATTTTCCAACGCCTCCGCATTCAAAAGTTTGCTGACTTCGCCGTTATCAGATTCCAACGCCAATAAAGCCGCGCCATACGCACCCATCAAGCCCGAAATGTCCGGTCTGATAACCTGCTTGCCCAAAATTTTCTCAATCGAACGCAGAACAGCGTCGTTGTAGAAAGTTCCGCCCTGCACGACAATATTTTCACCTAAATCTTCAACATTTTTTAACTGCATAACTTTGAACAGCGCATTTTTAATCACACTAAGCGCAATTCCTGCCGAAATGTCGCTGACGCTTGCGCCTTCTTTTTGCGCCTGCTTAACTTTGCTGTTCATAAAAACTGTACAGCGCGTGCCTAAATCAACAGGCGCAGTTGCAGTTAAAGCCTTATTTGCAAAGTCGCCGACAGACATACTTAAGCCCTGCGCGAAGTTTTGAATAAAACTGCCGCAACCTGCCGAACAAGCCTCATTAAGCGTAATGTTGCCAATTGTGCCGTCCTTGACAAAAAAGCATTTCATATCCTGCCCGCCAATGTCCAAAACAAATGACACTTCAGGACAGAATTGTTGCGCGGCAGTCAAATGCGCGAAAGTTTCGACTTCAGAGCCGTCAGCGTGGAGCGCGGCTTTAACAATTTGTTCGCCGTAACCTGTCGTGAAAACTTTCGCAACTGTCGCAGTCGCAGGAAGATTTTTATAAAGCTGTCTAATTTGATTTATGACAGTTTTTAATGGCGAACCTTCATTTGAACCATAACTTGTAAATAAAATTTCTTTATCTTCGCCAATCGCACAAATTTTTGCAGTCGTCGAACCTGCATCAATTCCGACAAAAATTTTTCCTGAATAA
>CAJOPJ010000187.1 GCA_905236325.1 uncultured Selenomonadaceae bacterium | reverse complement strand
TTTTTTCAACACACAAAAAATTTTTCCTTCAAATTGCATTTCAAGAAAAATTTATGTTATAACTTTGTCATGAAAAAAATTACTTTAAGACACAAATTCAGAACAATTTTATTTTTTGAAGGCGCGGCTATCGGAATTTTTACCGGCGCGACAATTTTTTTGCTGAGATTTTTAATCGACAAATGCGATGAACTTCGCCCAATTTGGTTTGCCGAAATAAATTTTGAAAAATTTTTAACTACAATCAGCGCATTATTTTTTATTGCAATTTTTTTGTCTAAGACAATGGATTTTGATAAACAAATCGGCGGCAGCGGCGTACCACAAATAAAATCTGTCCTGCAAAACAAAACAAAAATGCAAAATCCGCTACGCCTGCTGGCATTGAAATTTGCCGCAGTGATTTTTGGAATTGGCGCAGGAATTAGTTTAGGTCGCGCAGGTGTCGCAATGCAATTTGGTGCATGTGTCGGAAATTTTTTCAGCAAAATTTTTCACGCAAATTTGCACAACAACTCTGCCGAAAAAAAAATTTTATTTGCAGCAGGCGCAAGTGCAGGTCTTTCGGCAGTATTTACCGCACCACTTGCCGGAGTTATTTTTTGCATTGAAGAACTGCATGAAAAATTTTCAGCAGAATTTTTAACTGCAACTGTTGCAGCTTCAATTTCTGCCGCCGCTGTTGTTGAAATAATTTTCGGCATACGCCCAATTTTTGAAACTATCACTGCCACGCCGCAATTTTTTTATTCCCCAAGTCAAATAAAAATTTTTCTGTCGCTGATAATTTTGGCAATTTTAATTGGCATTATCGGCGCATTTTTCACAAAATGTTTAATATTTTCGCTGGAAATTTATGAAAAATTCAACTGTCGAACGCTATACAAAATTTTAATTCCAATGCTGTTAATTTTGCCAATCGGAAAATTTTTGCCGCAGATTTTAGGTTGCGGAAATATTTTAGTTGATGAACTCCTGCGCGGAAAATTTATTGTGTCGGCAATTGTAATTTTTTTGTTCGGCAAATTTTTATTTACGCTGATTTGTTTTGGAACAAATGCGCCTGGCGGAATTTTTTTGCCATTGTTGACAATCGGCGCGTTAATTGGCAGTATTTTTTCAAAAATCGGCTTGGCTTTAAATCTATTTTCGCCTGAATTTTCAACGCTGTTTATAATTTTCGGCATGGTGGCAATGTTTGCCGCAGTCGTCAAAGCACCAATAACCGGCAGCATATTGATTATGGAATTGACAGGACAATTTTCCTACTTGCTGATTTTAATTTCAGTGTCTTGCGTCGCATTTGTAATTTCTGACTTGTGCGGCGGTGAACCAATTTTTTCAGCCTTGCAACACAGAAAAAAATAACTGCGCTAAAAAAAATATTAAAAAATTTTTTCAGCAAGTAAAATGTTTAACTTCTCAACGCCTATTTAAAGCAAAAAAAAACAGCCCGAAGGCTGAATAAATTGTCGTTCAGAAATTGAACATATTTTTAAGTGCTTGTTTATTTACATCGCGGTTAAGCTGTGCAAGATAAGTTGTCAGCTTGATTGACTTTGGACAAACTTCCACGCAGTTTTGGGAATTTCCGCAACTTGTGATTCCGCCTTTTTCCATTAAAGCGTTAAGGCGTTTCGGCGCGTCAAATTTGCCGAGCGGATGTAGATTGAACAAGTAAGCCTGAACAGTCGGCGCAGGTCCAATGAAGTCAGATTGCGGTCCAACATTCGGACAAGCCTCTAAGCAACAGCCACAAGTCATGCAGTGCGAAATTTCATAAGCAGTTTGCGCTGTGTATGGATTTTGAATTGGCGCGTCTTTAACATCCCAAGAACCATCCAATTCAACCCAGCCCATGATTTTTTTCAAACTTTCAAACATAACAGATCTGTCAATCAAAAGGTCGCGAATTACAGGGAAAGTTCTAGCCGGTTGCAGGTGAATCGGTTGCTCAATTTCGTCAACCAAAGCGCAACAAGCCTGACGCGCTTTTCCATTGATAACCATCATGCACGCGCCGCAAACTTTTTCTAAGCAGTTACACTCCCAAACAACAGGCGGAACGCGCTTTCCGTCCACTGTGACAGGATTTTTTTGAATTTCCATAAGCGCGGCAACAACATTAAGTCCCGGGCGATAGTCAACATCAAATTCTTGAGTGTAAGGTTTTGAGTTGGCATCGTCCTGACGCTCAATAATAAATCTAACTTTTTTATCAGCCATTTCCAATGCCTCCTCTTACTTATAACTACGCAGACGCGGTTTAATCAGTGAATGGTCAAAATCGCGGTAGCTGACAATAGGTTCTTCGTTCTTTTCATCGTAGTTGACAATTGTAACTTTCATAAATTTTTCGTCGTCGCGTCCCATGAAGACCAATTCGCCGTCAGCGTCGTGTTTGCGTTCGCCGTTTTCAAGGACAATCTTTGCGTGTGCGCCGCGTGACTCATCGCGCATTCTTGCGCTCTTGGTAATTGCCATTGCATACAAAATCATGTTGCGAAGTTGGCGGACGAACATAGCCTCTTGGTTAGCAACATTGCCGCGGTCGGTAATGCCGATATTTTCCCAACGCTTGAGGATTTTTTTCAGTTCAACAAGGCAAGCATCAAGACCATTGTTATCGCGCTCAATTGCAACATATTTGTACATCAAGTCGCCCATTTCGTGGTGGAGCTTGTGCGCGTTTTCTGTACCGTTCATCTGCAAAATTTTATCGTACTCAGCTTGAACTTCACGGCGTGCAGTTTCCATTTCTTCATCAGTAAGTTCAGAACCTCTGTCGCCGGTTTTAGCCCAATTCATAGCCTCAGGACCGGAAATTGTGCCGGAATATGCTGCGCTAAGCAAACTATTTGCACCAAGGCGATTTGCACCGTGATATTGATAGTCACACTCACCACTTGCCATAAGTCCAGGAATGTTTGTAAAGTGCTTTCTGTCAACCCAAATTCCGCCCATTGAGTAGTGGACGCTTGGGAAAATTTCCATTGGAACTTCGC
>CAJOPJ010000186.1 GCA_905236325.1 uncultured Selenomonadaceae bacterium | reverse complement strand
TTTTTGTCAAGTCTTTTTTTTAATTTGCAAAAAAAAATCCTCCAATCGGAGGAAAATATTTTTTTATTTTTTAAGAAGTTCAGATGTAATTTCATAGTAGTCTGAAGGATGAGCTGTAAAACCTTCGACATTTGATTTCATAACAAAAGACATTTTTAAATGTGCCGCATAAAACAATGCGCAGTCGTCCAAAATTTTTTGTGACATTTGAATTGCAAGTTTTGAGCGTTCGTCGGAATCGAAAGTATTATGCAAAATATTTTCCAGCTGAACAATTTCTGCACTGTCATAAAAACCTGCATTGTCAACTGCACCGGGCAAAATGTGTCCTGTGAAATAATATTCAGCGTCACCTGTCGGAGCAGTCACAATCGCCTTGCTAAAAATATCATAATCGCCGGACTTCAGGAAATTTTTATAATTGTCGGTTGCGTTGACATTTAATTTAATGCCGATTTTTTTCAAGCTGTCTTGAGCAAATTCAGCAAGCAATGGAAGTTCTTGCCTTGAAGTGTAAGTCAGCCAGCGCAGTTCAAGAATTTTGCCATTTTTATCAACATAACCGTCACCGTCCGAATCAATCCAACCTGCTTGAGCAAGTAAATTTTTTGCGCCTTCAATATCAAAATTCTGCGCGATAACTTTATTGCCGAAAGTTAAATTGCTTGGAAATGGTCCAACTGCAGGAGTGCCATTATCATTTAGCAAAACCTGCGCGAACTGATTTTTATCAATCGCCATGCAAATTGCGCGTCGAACATTTACATCTTGCAAAATTTCATTTTTATAATTAAAAGCAGCTTGATAAACGCGTGAAGTTGCAGTTTGTGAAATTTTAAATTGGTCATTTTCAAAAAGTTCCAGACTGCTGTAAGGTAAACCTTGTGCAGCATCAAGTTCGCCATTTTGCATTGCCATTGTCAAAGTGTCGCCGTCGGTAATGCTTTTGACAAAAATTTTTTCAAGTTGCGGCTTAATTTCGCCCCAGTAATTTTCATTGCGCACAAGTTCAATTTCAGTGTCGGTAACTTTCACTGCTTTGTAAGGACCTGTGCCGACTGCAATTTTATTTTCAATTCCTGCGTCAACATCAATAATGCAGCCATAGGGGTCGCTAAGATAATTCAAAAGCGCAGGAACTTTTTCAGTTGAATGAATTGTTAAAAACTGTCCGTCCGCGTCGATTGAATCAATTTTTAAATCTTTAGGTGCGCGGTCGTGAATTGAAATTAAACGCTCAAAACATTTTTTAACTGCCGCAGCGTCAACTTTTTTGCCATTGCTGAAAGTTACTTCGTCGCGGATTTTTATTTTAATCGTGAAGTCATCAACTTGTTCAAAACTTTCTGCAATCCAAGGTTCAAGTTGCATTTGCCGATTGAACTTAAAAAGCGTTTCACCAATTCCATAGCGCAAAGTTGACCAACCACAGTAACTTTCATGCGGATCGGTTCCTGCATTTTCCATTGCAGGACCATAAGCCACAGTGCCATAGGTAAAAGTTTCTTTGTTGTCGGTAGCAGAATTTTCTCCGCAACCTGAAATTATAAGACTTAACATTGACAACAAAACAAATAAAAAAATCTTACGCATAAAAAAACCTCCTTCGTGGAGGTATTTTACTTTGTAAAAAAAAATTTTTTAAGCCACTTTGGGGGATAAAATTAAAATCTGTCTTGCCAATGCGACTGCAAATATTTTTTTATGTCAGCTTCTTTACCTAAATCAGTCGGCAGATAATAGCGCACATCGTCCATTGATTTTGGCAGGTAGCGTTGTTTAACAAAATGTTCTGCAAAGTCGTGAGGATATTTATAGCCTTTGCCATTTCCAAAAGCCTTTGCGCCTTTGTAACTTGTATCGCGCAGGTGTTTGGGAATTTCATCAGCGTCGCGTCGAGTTTTTATATCGTGCAACGCGTCATCAATAGCAAGATAAGCCGAGTTACTTTTCGGCGCACCGGCAATATAAGTTACAGCTTGTGCAAGTGGAATACGCGCCTCAGGCAGTCCGACAAATTGCGCAGCTTGAGCGGCAGCATTTGCCAAAATCAAAGCCATTGGATCTGCATTGCCGACATCTTCCGCCGCACAAATCACAATTCGCCGCGCAATAAATTTTATATCCTCGCCGCCGTCAATCATCTTCGCAAGA